>JBBSLR010000364.1:0-4039 GCA_038255045.1 Phormidesmidales cyanobacterium | reverse complement strand
CTTGCCTAAGGCAATAACCCAACGCCAGCAATGGTTTCGTTGGGTTACGCTATCGCTAACCCAACCTACGACAGAATCAAGGTTTTGAGAGTTTTGTCAGTCAAGCAGACCCTAGAGTGTTTCGTTCACAGAACTAGCCTTAATCCAGCAAGGTGAAGCCAAAGTCTTCAAACACCGCCCCAGCCCCATCACTGGAGAGATAATCGACAAAGGTGCGAGCAGCCTCTGGGCTAGCCGCCTCGCCCACGATCGCCACCGGGTAGACAATCGGGTCGTGCAGGTCTTCAGCCGCCGTTGCCACCACCGTCACCTGCGCCGAAATCGCCGCATCGGTGGCGTAGACCAGGCCAGCCTCCACATTGCCCGACTCAACGGCAGCGAGCACCCCCCGCACGCTGTTGGCAAAAATTAGCTTAGGCTGAATCTCTGCCAAAATGCCCAGATTACTCAGCACCTGCTCGGCATATTGCCCGGCGGGCACGCTGCGAAACTCACCCACCGAAATGCGCTCTATCTGGTTCTGGGTGAGGTCAGAAAAGTCGGTCAGGCCCAGGGTAGAGTCGGGGGGGGCAATCAGCACCAGGCGATTGCCCAGCAGGTCGGCGCGAGTATTGGGCAGCAGCAGATCTTTCTTCTCAAGGGCATCCATTTGGCGCACCCCGGCAGAGATAAACACATCCACCGGGGCACCCTGCTCGATCTGCTGCTGTAGTGCTCCAGACGAGCCAAAGTTATAGTCAATGGCAATGTCGGGGTACTCTGCCTCAAAATCGGCTTGCACCACCTCTAAAGCATCCTCAAGGCTGGCCGCTGCTGAAACCAGCAGCGTAGTCTCAGCATTGACCACGGGGAACCGGGGCTGAAGGGCTATCCCCAGAACTAAACAAAAGCCAAAGGCGGCGGCCAGAGCCAGAAAAATGCGTTTTTTCATCATCGTCTAGAGAACGTTAGCACCGGAGAGAACGTTGGCACCGCCGAGGCAGGCAGGTCAAGCCCGCCCCGGACAGGTAGGATGAATAAGGTCTTATCGGTGATACATCCCATGGGCTGGAACCCTGAGTTTAATAGCGTGCTTAGTAGTGCGATCGCGAATAGTGCGATCGCGCAGCTGGCCTCCCCTGGGCCAGTGGCCTTTGAGCTGGGGCCAATCACCCTCCGCTGGTACGGGCTGCTGATCACGGGGGCGCTGCTGCTGGGCATTACCCTGGCCCAAAACCTGGGGCAGCGGCGGGGCATCGACCCAGAACGCATTGGCGACCTGGCGATCTGGCTAGTGATCGGGGCGCTGCCAGGGGCCAGGCTATATTACGTGCTGTTTGAGTGGGATCGCTACGCCGATCGCCCCCTGTCTGCCCTGGCGATTTGGCAAGGGGGCATTGCCATTCACGGGGCGATTTTGGGCGGAATGATCGCTACTCTGCTGTTTGCCCGTCGCTACCGGCTTTCGTTTTGGCAGCTGGCCGATGTGGTGGCCCCGGCCCTGATTTTGGGCCAGGCCATTGGCCGCTGGGGCAACTTCTTCAACTCCGAAGCCTTTGGCAGCCCGACCGATCTGCCCTGGCGGGTGTTTATTCCCCCCGCCCAGCGGCCGCCGGGGCTGGCCGATGTGGCCTACTACCACCCCACCTTTCTCTACGAATCGCTGTGGAACCTGGGGGTGCTGGGGCTGGTGCTCTGGCTGTTTTTTTTGGGTTTGCGCCACCCTGGGCGACTCCAGCCCGGCACGATATTTTTGGTCTACTTTGCCTCCTACAGCCTGGGCCGCCTCTGGATCGAGGGCCTGCGGCTAGACAGCCTAATGCTGGGGCCGCTGAAAATTGCTCAGGTGGTCAGCCTGGGCGGTATTGCCCTGGGCGTTGTCGGCCTGCTGTGGCTATATCGTCTCAGGCGCCCCCTGCCAGACGTGGTGCAGAACAAAAGGTAAGGGATCTAAGGGCTGATTGCACGGGGATGGCTAGTGGTCTGTCAAGCTTTAATTTGTAGGTTGGGTAGAGCGCCAGCGGAACCCAACAAAGGCTTACCGCTGTTGGGTTTCACTTCGTTGCACCCAACCTACAAATCCCTGATTTTTAGCTTTGAAAGATGGCTAGTGGTCTGTCAAGCTCAAATCTGTAGATGGGGTGAAGCGCTAGCGGAACCCAACAAAACCCTTTGACCCCGGCCTGCTGGCGACATCAAAATGCCAGGCATGGATGGCTACACCATCTGCCGGCATCTAAAGGCTGATCCCAACACCTGCGACCTACCGGTGATCTGCGTCAGTGGCTGGCGCTGGCGAAGTTTGAACCAGCGGACGTTAGGCCTAGCGCAGCGGGTATTTTGGCTTGCCCCCGTAGTTTGGTAGAATCAAGAGCTTGCTAGCAAAACGCCATCGCCCGTCGATTTCCCCGTCAACCTCAAGGAGAACCCCATGGCCCGCATGTATTACGACACCGACGCCAACTTAGATTTACTCAACGGCAAGACCGTCGCCATTATTGGTTACGGCTCCCAGGGCCATGCCCACGCCCTCAACCTCAAAGACAGCGGCGTCAACGTGATCGTGGGTCTGTACGAAGGCAGCCGCTCCACCGCTAAGGCCGAGGCCGAGGGCCTCACCGTTAAGCCCGTGGCCGACGCTGTAAAGCTCGCCGACTGGGTGATGATTTTGCTGCCCGACGAAGTGCAGCGCAGCATTTATAAAGAGGCGATCGCCCCCAATCTCGAAGCGGGCAACGTGCTGCTGTTTGCCCACGGCTTTAACATCAACTTTGGCCAAATCGTCCCCCCCGAAGATGTGGATGTGGTGATGGTGGCCCCCAAAGGCCCCGGCCACCTGGTGCGCCGCACCTACCAGGAGGGGCAGGGAGTGCCCTGCCTGTTTGCCGTGTATCAAGATGCCACGGGTCAGGCCCGCGATCGCGCCATGGCCTATGCCAAGGGCATCGGCGGCACCCGCGCTGGCATTCTCGAAACCACCTTTAGAGAAGAGACCGAAACCGACCTGTTTGGTGAGCAAGTAGTGCTCTGCGGCGGCCTCAGCGAGCTGATCAAAGCGGGCTTTGAAACCCTGGTAAATGCTGGCTACCAGCCCGAGCTGGCCTACTTTGAGTGCCTCCACGAAGTCAAGCTGATTGTCGACCTGGTGGTCGAGGGCGGCCTGGCTCAAATGCGCGACAGCATCTCCAACACCGCTGAGTACGGCGACTACACCCGTGGCCCGCGCATCATCACCGACGAAACCCGCGCCGAAATGCGCAGGGTGCTGAAGGAAATTCAGACCGGCCAGTTTGCCCGCGAGTTTGTGCTCGAAAGCCAGTCGGGCAATGCGGGCTTTACCGCCATGCGCCGCCGCGAAGCCGAGCACCCGATCGAAGCAGTGGGCAAAGATCTGCGGGCCATGTTCAGCTGGCTGAAGAAAGCGTAAATAGGCGGTAGGGGCACAGCACTGCTGTGCCCCTACATAAATCTACGCTTCCACCTTCACCTTGTTGCTATAAAACGCCACGTAGCCCTTGATATTGCTGGCGGCAGCTTTAGGCTCGGCGTAGTACCAAGCGGCTCCGGCGTTGGTTTCGCTATCCACAACGATGTCGTAGTAGCTGGCGGTGCCTTTCCAAGGGCAGCCGGTGGTTTTGCTGATCGGTTTAAAGTAGTCCATATTCAGCGAGTCGGGGGGGAAGTATTGGTTGCCTTCGACCACTTCGCAGGCGTCGCTTTCGGCTAACACAACGCCGTTCCAGGTAACTTTAGCCATGGGATACGCTCCAGATTTTCCTTTCAGACTATAGCGAATCTGGTGAGGGTAACGCGGGTGGAGATCCCCCCGGCCCCCCTTTCTAAGCGATCCCCCCTGCCCCCTTAGGGGTGACGTGATGGGTCTTTTACAGCAATAAACTGGGGGGATCGATCTTGCTAAACAACATCCCATCGAGATCGAGAAACAATTCACAGCTCATCTAATCGATCCCTTGCACGGCCATGGATCAATCTCAAACCCAGATTCTCTCGGCGTTACAGGCCAGCAGTCGGCGGCCCCACGCGGCATTTTACGCGCCGG
>JBBSLR010000363.1:0-4046 GCA_038255045.1 Phormidesmidales cyanobacterium | reverse complement strand
TCTTCATCGATTTGGGGCGCGTTTAGCTCGGCGGCCTTGAGCAAAATGTAGCTGCCGTAGCGGTTGAGCCAGCGGGGCACCCCTTCGGCCACGGCGCACAGGGCGCGGGCGGTCTCTGGGGTGAAGGGATGCACCGCCGCTAGGTTGCTGGGGTCGGGGTTGGCGATCGGGCGGCGGCGGGCGCTGTTGAGATATTTGACCAGCATGGCGTAGCTGGTGTCGGGGTCGAGGGGGCCGAGCTTGAGGGGCAGGTCAAACAGGCCGCGATCGCTGATCAGGTAGTCGTGGGTGATGCCGCTGGGGTGCCCGGTGAGCAAAAACCAGGCCCGGCCCTTGAGCAATCCCTGGGCATTGAGCAACAGCTGGCGGGCGCGGGCGGGGTCTTGCTTATCCAAATCGTCGATCGCAATAATCACTCGCTCATGCTTTTGCAGGGCGCGATCAAGCAGGTCTTCAAAGCTGAGGGTGGGGAACTGGGGCGCTTCGGGGGCAACGGTAGACTCTTCGACGGTAGCCTTGAAGCCCATGTCCGCCCCGGCGGTGGTCTTGCGGCTGCGCAGGGGCAGGCTAGATCTCAGCCCCATGCGGTTGAGCTGGTACTGTGCCCACTCGTCGTTGGGCATCTGGCGGGCCAGGGCGATCAGGGCGGCGGTGGAGAGGTCAGTGTTGGCCTCTAGCTTGATGCGGGCAGTGAGCACCCTATCGCCCAGGCTGCGCTTCAGCCCTTCTAGCAGCAGACGTACAAAGGCGGTTTTGCCAATGCCAATCCAGCCGTAGACGAGAATTGACTTGGCGTCGCGGCTGCGCAGCAGGTTGACCACCTGGCTCAGCTCGGCCTCGCGCCCGGTAAACACCTGGGCGAGGCGATCAAGCTTTTCGGCGCTTTCCGCAAAGGGAATATCGATCAGGTTCCACTGGTCGTAGAGGTTGTCGCCGTCGCGCAGCAAATTGTCAATGATGTTCATGGGCTGACCCCGCAAGGAAAACTAGGCGACAGGCTGTTTGGCCTGGACTTTTTGGGCCAGGTCATAGACCTGTTGCACTTCGGCCAGGCGGGCCTGGTCGTCGAGCTGGGTGTAGAGATCGCAGGCCTGGTGGAGCTGGGCAATGGCGTCATCGACAAAGTGGAGCCGCAGCATCAGTCTACCCAGCCCCGCGTGGCAGGCGGCCTGGCCGGGCAAACTGGCCTCGGCTTTGTATAGGCGCAGAGCGTCGCGAAAGTGGATGCGGGCTTTGTCGAAGTTGCTCATTAGGTAGTGGGTGCGGCCCATCTGTTGCAGGGCGTCGGCGCGACCCAGGCGGCTGTGGGCATCGCGGTAGGTGGCGTGGCTGGTCTCTAAGGCAGCAAGGCCCTCGTACCACTGGCCGTCTTGGGTGAGGGCGACGCCCAGTTGGTAGAGGCTATCGGCGGCTTTTTCGTAGTAGAGAACCTTATCAGATTCTTGCTTGGTGGCTTCAGCAGCTCGGTGATAGGCAGCAGCAGCCTGGGCAAGATCAGTGGGGTCGTAGTTTAGGCCGTAGCGATAGTCAAGGGCGAAGCCAAGGGCATCATTGGCGGTGACATAGGCTATGGCCCTTAGAATATCTCTTGACTGGGCTTCCTGCAAATTGCTAATGAGTTCATTTAAGTTTTCGGCGAAGTTTTCGGCAGACTCGTAGTCTACCAGGGCAAGCCCATAACCCTCCAGGGTGAGCAAATGATCCTCCAAAACAATTTTATAGCCCTCCAGCATGTGGAGAATATTGTTGAGAAAATTACTCTGATGTTTTAGTACCCAATCTTTAGGAAAGGTGTCGCAGGTTATAACTTGCAAAGCAGATTTGTAGGCAGCGATTGCATCTATCAGGTTCACCGCGCGGTTGCCCAGAATACGATTGCCATAAGCAGAGCCTAAGTTAATTTGGGTCATCGACCACTGCGGAGGAAATGCTTCGCGGGTGAAGACTTTCAAGGCAGCTTGGTATGCAGCGATGCTGATTTCAATATCGATTTCTCGATTGTCGAGAGTAAATTCCTGAAGTCGTTCACCAAAAATTTTGAAAAGATCAGCAATTTTTGAAGGTATTTCCTTAGCTAAAAGCTCCTCAAAAACCTGGGGAATGGCGTCTATCAGCGCTTCATTCAGCTTGGCCACATTGGCGCGAAACAGCTCGAAAATAGGTTCCGGCTCTTCCCAGTTTTGGTCAATTTGGGCCAGCACTGATCGCAGAAACTCGGCTTCTGGGGTAGTGGGGGGCGAGTTGGGCGGTGGGGCCATGATGGGGTGGTGGGCGGTGCCCACCTTACGGGAGAGTGCTTTTTATTGTAGTAGAGCTGTTGAGGGCAGAACTCGGGGTTCTGTGGGGATACCAGGAACTGTGGTTAGGGACACAGAATGTCTTTGAAGCTTCAGAATCACCTATCGACTGTCCATCCAACTTCGACCAAAGCTGCATTACTACGGCTTGGTGAGGCTGAGCAGACCAACGCTGACGGTTACTAGCAGCACCCCTAACACCTGCACTAGAGACAGCTGTTCTTGCAGCACGCCCCAGGCCAGCACCGCCGTTAGAGCCGGGTTGGTGGCCCCCAGCATCGAGGCGGCGGTGGCCCCTACGCTGCGAATGCCTAGATTGTTGAGCACGTGGCCGGTGAGGGTGGCGATCGCCGACAGCAGCCCCCCCACCCACAGCGCTGGCCACAGCAGCCCCGCTAAATCTCCGGGCCACAGCAGCAGGCAAGCCGCCGACAGCACCAGCGTCACCGCAAAGCTAATGCCCGTAAACGGCACCGGGTGAAAGGTTTCAAAGGCTTTTTGGGCCGCCACAGTGTAAAACGCATAGACCACTCCCGAGGCCAGGCCAAAGGTGACCCCCAGCCAGCTTTCGACCGCCGCCCCGCCCAGGGGAACCGTCATCGCACTACCGAATAAAATCAACCCCAAGATGGCCCAGCGGCGGTTGCTGGGGCGATGGCCAAACCAGTACCAGTCCATCAGCGCCGTGTAGACCGGAAAGGTAAAAAACAGGGTCAGGGCAATGCCCGCCGCGATCCGCCCCACGGCTACATACAGCAGCGCCAGGTAAGAAAACATCAGCAGGCCCCCGACCAGGGCCAGGTAAAGCTCGCGGCGATAGTCAGACGAGCCTAGCTGGCGCAGGTCGCTCCACATTTTGGGGTAAACCGGCGGCAGCAGCAGCGCCATCATTGGCACCCCCACCACCATGCGCATAAACATCAGCAAAAATGAGTTGGGCAGGGTCGGCTCCACAAAGCCGCCCACGTCTACTACCCCCCACAGACTAGAGGGAATAAACAACACCCGCGTGATCAGGTTTTGGGCACCGAAGCAAACCGTCGCCAGCAAAATTACAATGTAGCCGAGCATCCGTCCCCCCTTGTTGTAGTTGAGGGATGCCCCCGGTCGTGCGCTCCATCCCAAACGAATCTTACGGTAGTCGATAGCTGGCTACCCGCACGACTAAATCTCCTACCTGGGGGTCGTGGGTAAAGACAAAACTGCCCGCTTTGGTTTCATGGCCCGAGAGAAAGTCAATTTGCTGCTCGCCGGTTTCTTCATCCACCCCGGCGATATCGAGTTCGGCGGTAACCTGCACCATGCGGGCAATGCGGCCTCCGGTGTGGGTAATGGCAAAGGGCACATAATAGCGGCCATCGGTGACGCGCACCGCCTCAGACACCGCCACCGCAAACGCTGGGGGGCGGTTTTGGTTGGTTTGCCAGTCAAAGAAAATCAGCCCCACCAGCCCCAGCAAAATCAGCGCCGCCACGGTAAACGTGACCCACTCGGCAGCAGAGCGCTGGGCCAGGGGACCTTGAGACTCGTTAGGGGTGGCGCTGTTGGGGGTGTCGTCGGGATAGTTGGGAGACTCCATTAGATAAGAATACGCCCTGCGGCCCCGCCAATGGAGGCCGGCAGTCCTAAAACCAAGACATCGCTCAGCCATTCTGACCCGGGGTCGTTGGGGTTGAGCTGCTGAAACAGCACCAGCATCACCATCGAGGCTAGCAGCGCCACCAGGTAGGCCACCAGGGTCTCGGTAAT
>JBBSLR010000362.1:0-4080 GCA_038255045.1 Phormidesmidales cyanobacterium | reverse complement strand
TTTCCTTCAACGCTATGACTTCGACCTATCGCATTACCCTGCTGCCCGGTGACGGCATTGGCCCTGAGATTATGGCGGTGGCGGTGGATGTGCTCAAAACCGTGGGCAGCCAGATGGATCTGGCCTTTGAGTTTGAGACGGCGCTGATCGGCGGGGCGGCGATCGATGAGACCGGGGAGCCGTTGCCGGAGGCAACGCTGAAGACCTGTAAGGCCAGCGATGCGGTGCTGCTGGCGGCGATCGGCGGCTATAGGTGGGATGCGCTGCCCCGGCACCAGCGGCCCGAAACGGGGTTACTGGGTCTGCGGGCTGGGCTAGAACTGTTTGCCAACCTGCGCCCGGCCACCATTCTGCCCCAGCTGATCGATGCGTCTTCCCTTAAACGGGAAGTGGTGGAGGGCGTAGACATCATGGTGGTGCGAGAATTGACGGGCGGCATTTACTTTGGCAGCCCAAAGGGCGTGTTTGAGACCGAGACGGGGCAAAAGCGGGGGGTCAACACCATGGCCTACACCGATGGCGAGATCGATCGCATCGGCAAGGTCGCCTTTGAGACGGCCCAAAAGCGGAGGGGGCAGCTGTGCTCGGTGGATAAGGCCAACGTGCTGGAGGTGTCGCAGCTGTGGCGCGATCGCATCACCGCCCTCTCTGTCAACTATCCCGATGTCACCCTTACCCACATGTATGTCGACAATGCGGCCATGCAGCTGATCCGCTGGCCCAAGCAGTTTGACACCATTGTCACCGGCAACCTGTTCGGCGACATTCTCTCCGACGCGGCGGCGATGCTCACCGGCAGCATTGGCATGCTGCCCTCCGCCAGCCTGGGGGCCAGCGGGCCTGGGGTTTACGAACCTGTCCACGGGTCGGCCCCCGACATCGCTGGCCAAGACCAGGCCAACCCCCTGGCCCAGGTGCTGAGTACGGCGATGATGCTGCGCTACGCCCTCGACCAGCCCGCCGCCGCCGACCAGATTGAGCAAGCGGTGACAAAAGTCCTCGATCAGGGTTATCGAACTGGCGATATCATGTCTGAAACCATGACCCAGGTGGGGTGCAAAGCCATGGGCGAAGTCCTGCTGCGCGCCCTGGCGTAAAGTTCTTTCTGAAAGACCAGCGAGAGTTTGCCGCCCGTGGAAAGATCGATTAAAGTCTGTCAATAAGCACACAGGTGAGCCGTGTACGGTCTACAGCAACCCCCTTCTTCCAGCCTGCCCCCTGCCCAGCTACCGGAGGCAGGCCCCCTGCCATCGGCGCTCAACCCGGCTCTGTTAAAGTCGGCCCGGCAGATCTATCGCACCTATTATGAGGTGCACCCCGAAGATGTGCAGCGCCCAATTGGCATTGCCATTAGCACCAAGACCCATCGCGGCAAGCTAATTTTTGGCGATCGCCCCGTGCTGTTGCCCAACGAGCGCTTTGTGCCCATTAGCCAAATTGAGCCAGGGCTGCACTAGGCGCGCGGCGGCGGGATGAGCCGGTAGCTTTGCCTGGTGTCTCTTTAGCTTTTCCCACCGCGATTCTCTCGGTTGCTGCGGGCAAACTGGGTTGGCGTAACCCGGTAGAGCCATGGATGCCAGCGATTCCCTTGATCAAGCAGCCCTCGATCTGTCGGTGGTGGTCTGCACCTACAACGGTGAGCACCGCCTGCCCAAGGTGCTCGACTGTTTGCTGGCCCAGGTCGGCACCGAACCCCTGGCCTGGGAAGTGATTGTCGTTGACAACAACAGTACCGACGGCACGGCCCAGGTGGTTGCAGCCTACCAACAGCGGTGGCCCCAGCATATTCCCCTGCGCTACGCCTTTGAGGCTCGTCAGGGGGTGGCCTATGCGCGTCAGCAGGCCATCCATCTTGCCCGTGGCCCCCTGGTGGGCTTTTTAGACGACGACAACCATCCGGCCCCGGGGTGGGTGGTTTCCGCCCGTCGGTTTGGCCAGGCCCATCCCCAGGCGGGGGCTTACGGCAGCCGCATTCAGGGCGAGTTTGAAACCCCACCCCCACCCCACTTCGAGCGCATCGGGGCGATGCTGGCGCTCACAGAGCGCGGCTCTGAGCCGCTGATCTACGCCCCTGAGAAGAAAATTTTGCCCCCAGCCGCTGGGCTGGTGGTGCGGCGACGGGCCTGGCTTGACAGCGTGCCCGAGACTCTCTCGCTGGCCGAGGCGATCGGCTTTAGGGCCGTCGGCGAAGACCTGGAGATGGTGCTCTACATGCAGCGCCACGGCTGGGAAATTTGGTACAACCCGGCTATGCGTATGCAGCATGAGATTCCGGCCAGCCGATTTGAGCGAGGCTACCTGCTGAAATTATTTCAGGGCATTGGCCTGAGCCGTCACCGCACCCGCATGCTCAGCGTCACCGCCTGGCTACGACCTTTAATCACGCCCGTCTATATGGCCAATGACCTGCGCAAAATTTTGCGCCACCTGGTCAGGTATCGAGGCCAGGTGGTGAGCGATACCGTCACCGCCTGCGAGGTGACGATGTACGTCTACAGTTTGGTTAGCCCGTTTTATATGGCACAGCGCCTATGGCGACAGCAGTGGCGGCGGTGGCGGTGGACGTACAGCCCAGTCGCCGAGAATAGATCAAAAGCGCATCTTTAAAGGGCATGGCAAAAGGCATGGGGCGATCGCAGAAATTGATCCCCACAATGGGTACCCGCAATCTGGCCCACAATGCGACAATAGGTCAAATTAGCGCCCCAGCAAGGGCGGTGCTCGCCTGGATTGCTCCTGCGAATCGTGCTTGCCTGGGCCACTGCCCCACCCTGGAGAGATAGACCTATGCGCTCTGACCTAAAACGCGCCCTCGATACCCGCAGCGCCCTCAAAATTATTAGCGGCCTCACCAACTTCGACCCCCAGCGGGTGGTGGCTGTGGTGAAAGCCGCCGACCAGGGCGGTGCCACCTTTGTCGACATTGCCGCCGATGCCGACCTGGTGCGCCTGGCTAAGGCCGCAACCACCCTGCCCATCTGCGTTTCTGCGGTCGAGGCCGAGGCCTTTCTCGCCCCCGTCGCCGCTGGGGCTGACCTGATCGAGATCGGCAATTTCGACGCGTTTTATGCCCAGGGTCGCCGGTTTGAGGCCCCCGAGGTACTCGACCTCACCCGCCGCACCCGCGCCCTGCTGCCGCAGATCACCCTGTCGGTGACGGTGCCCCACATTCTGGCGCTCGATGAGCAGGTGAGCCTGGCCGAAGCCCTGGTAGACGCTGGGGCCGACATCATTCAAACCGAGGGGGGCACCAGCAGCCAGCCGGTTCACCCCGGCACCCTGGGGCTGATTGAGAAGGCGGCGCCCACCCTGGCGGCAGCCCACGCGATCGCCCGCGCGGTGACTGTGCCGGTGCTCTGTGCCTCGGGCCTGTCAGATGTGACGGCGCCGATGGCGATCGCCGCTGGGGCCGCTGGCGTCGGCGTTGGCTCAGCGGTCAACAAGCTCGACAATGCTCTGGCGATGGTGGCCGTGGTGCGTCAGCTGGCCGAGAGCATCCAGGCGGCGCGAGTCGCGGTGCGCTAGACGCTAGTGCAAAACCCGGTTTCTGGGCCAGAAGGCTAGTTATGCCGTTAGGGCAGTAACGAAGAAACCGGGTTTTGGGCTGAGCCCAGGCCTAAACGTCTAAGGCTCACAGCAAACATCCTCTGAAGAGGTTTGAGAGCCGGGTTCTCCCGTCTGCTCTAGCAGACTTTTGCTGTGAGCCAGAGAGTGAACTCCCTGGTGGTTTTGGCTAGCGCGGGTCGACTGAGGGTGCCCGGTCAACCAGGCGAATTTGGTTTTGCCGTTCGACTACGGTGACCAGGGGCAGCGGTTTGCGGGCTGGCCCCCGCAGCACCCGTCCTTCGGCGTCAAATTTAGAGCCGTGGCAGGGGCAGGCAAAGCGGTTTTGGTCGGCCTGCCAGTTGACGGCGCAGCCCCGGTGGGGGCAGACGGGGCGAATGCCGTAGGGGGCTACGCTCGGCCCAGCCTCAATCACCAGATAGGTGACGCTGGCTAACCCCTGCACCGGCTGCGGAATTCCCGCTGTGGTGGTGGGCAAGAAGGTATCGACGGCGATCGCATTCCTCTGGGCATCTA
>JBBSLR010000361.1:0-4085 GCA_038255045.1 Phormidesmidales cyanobacterium | reverse complement strand
TAGTACTAGCGTTGAGCTGTGCCCCGAGGTTGACGAGATCCATGGGTTTCCTTCCGCAAGATTATGTTTAACCGTACCAGTTTGACCGTGTGGTGACCAGGGGCTAAGGCTTAATGTCAGCTCTGGGTCATAGTAACCGCCGCCTCATATTAGCTGAGCACCGGGGGGATTGGGGGGAGATTGGGGGCACGGAGCTGCTTTGTGGAAATGCGTTGGGAAGCGCGATCGCCGCCCTGCCCCAGACAGTTTCCCCTTGCCCCACCCTGCGCAAGACTAACCAGGGCTGGACGATTGCCGTCAGAATGATCTATTTATGTAGTCAATGGCCCCGTCAGCCAGTTTACGGGTAGTCTAGGGTCGCCACCACCAATGCTTAAGTTTTCAGGGTGATTGGCCCCAGCAGCTCGATAGGTGTGCAGTACAGTGTTGATCATCTGCCCGTAAACCTGCGAAATATATAGAGATAGATTTTTTTATAGATGAGTTCTCAGACCCTGCTATAGATTAATCCTGTAGGTTAAGAAAAGCCTAGCCGCGATTGCTAACGATTATCCCCGAGCGCCAGCATCCCTATGTCAACCCTTGTCATTGTCGAGTCTCCTACCAAGGCCAAGACGATTCGCAACTACCTACCGGCGGGGTACCGGGTCGAGGCGTCCATGGGCCACGTGCGAGACCTGCCGCGATCGGCCAGCGAAATTCCTGCCAGCGTCAAGGGTGAAAAGTGGGCCCAGCTTGGGGTCAACCCAGAAGATGACTTCGCCCCGCTTTACATCGTGCCCGGCGACAAAAAGAAGGTCGTCAAAACCCTCAAAGATGCCCTTAAAAACGCCGACGAGCTGCTCCTAGCCACTGACGAAGACCGCGAAGGCGAGAGCATTAGCTGGCACCTTCTCCAGGTGCTCAACCCCAAGGTGCCCACCCGGCGCATGGTGTTCCACGAAATTACCCAAGAAGCCATCCAGGCATCCCTCGACAACTGCCGCGACATCGACAGCCAGCTCGTCCATGCCCAAGAGACCCGCCGCATTTTGGACCGCCTGGTGGGCTATACCCTGTCGCCGCTGCTGTGGAAGAAAATTGCTGGGGGCCTCTCAGCGGGCCGGGTGCAGTCGGTGGCTGTGAAGGTGGTGGTCAAGCGTGAGCAAGAGCGTCGCGCCTTCCGCCGAGGCTCCTACTGGGATCTCAAGGCCAGCCTGCTCAAGGACAAAAACGCCTTTGAGGCCAAGCTCTACTCCCTGGGCGGCACCCGCCTAGCCAACGGCAGTGACTTTGACGAAGCCACGGGTCGCGTTGCCGAGGGGCGCAATGTGGTGCTGCTCGACGAGGCCCAGGCCCACGACCTGCAAGCCCGCCTGCAAGCCGGGGTATGGACGGTCAGCAATTTAGAAGAGCGGCCCAACAACCGCAAGCCCTCGCCCCCTTTTACCACCTCTACCCTCCAGCAAGAGGCCAACCGCAAACTGCGGCTCTCGGCCCGCGACACTATGCGGGTGGCCCAAAACCTCTACGAGCAGGGCTACATCACCTACATGCGTACCGACTCGGTGCACCTGTCGGAGCAGGCGATTTCCGCCGCCCGCGCCTGCGTCACTACCAAGTATGGCACCGACTACCTCAGCCCCAAACCCCGCCAGTACGCCACCAAATCCAAGGGTGCCCAAGAGGCCCACGAGGCCATTCGCCCCGCTGGCAGCACCTTTAGAACCCCCAAAGAAACCGGGCTGACCGGGCGCGAAGCCTCCCTCTACGACCTGATCTGGAAGCGCACCGTGGCCAGCCAGATGGCCGAGGCCCGCCAGACCAACGTCACCGCCTCCATTGAAGAAGAAAACGCCCTCTTTCGCGCCACCGGCAAGCGCATCGACTTCCCCGGTTTCTTTCGGGCCTACGTCGAAGGCTCTGATGACCCCGAGGCGGCGATCGAAGACCAGGAGGTGCTGCTGCCCGCCCTAGCGACGGGCGATGCCCTGAGCTGCACTGAGCTAGATGCCATTGGGCACGAAACCCAGCCCCCCGCCCGCTACACCGAGGCCACCCTGGTCAAGACCCTCGAAAGCGAAGGCATTGGCCGCCCCAGCACCTACGCCACCGTGATCAGTACCATCATTGATCGTGGCTACGTCAACTTGGTCAACAACAGCCTGATTCCCACCTTTACGGCCTTTGCGGTCACCGAGCTGCTAGAGCAAAATTTCCCCGACCTGGTGGATGTACACTTCACCGCCCGCATGGAGCAAACCCTCGACGATATCTCCACGGGTGAAGTCGAGTGGCTGCCCTACCTGAAGGCCTTTTACTCTGGGGAGCAGGGGCTAGAAACCCTGGTTCACGAGCGAGAAACCCAGATCGACCCCACCGCCGCCCGCACGGTAATACTGGCCGATCTAGATGCCAAAATTCGCATTGGCCGCTACGGCCCCTACGTGGAAATTGGCACCGGAGAAGAGTCGGTCAAAGCCTCAATCCCCGCTGATGTGCCCCCTGCTGACCTCGATAGTGAGCAAATTGAGCGCATCATCAAGCAAAAGGTCGAAGGCCCCGATAAAGTCGGCCTGCACCCCGACACCGGGGAGCCGATCTTGATGCGCATTGGCCCCTACGGCCCCTACGTGCAGCTCGGCGAACCTACCGACGACAACCCCAAGCCCAAAATTGCTTCTCTGCCCAAGGGCACTCAGCCTGAGGCCGTTACTCTGGAGATGGCCGTTGGGCTGCTGCTGCTGCCCCGCAAGCTGGGCCAGCACCCCGAAACCGGTGCCTCAATCAAAGCTGGCCAAGGTCGTTTTGGCCCCTACATCGTTCACGATCAGGGTAAAGAAGGCCGCGACTATCGCTCTATCAAGGGCGACGACGATGTGCTGACGGTTACCCTAGAGCGCGCCCTAGAAATGCTGGCCCAGCCCAAGGCCGGGCGCGGACGCAAGAAAGTTGACCCGCTTAAGGAGCTGGGCACTCACCCCGACGACAACGAGCCTGTGGCGGTGTTTAACGGCCCCTACGGTCTCTATGTTAAACACGGCAAGGTCAATGCCTCAGTACCCGAGGGCGTTGCAGTCGATGCGGTGACCCTAGAGCAAGCCCTCAGCTGGATTAATGCTAAGGCTGGCACGAAAAAGACCAAGGGCGGCCGCAAAAGTAAGTCAACCACCTCGCGCACCACCAAGACAGCGGCGGCCAGCAAAGCTAGCGGCACCCAAAAAACAACTAAGACCACTGCGGCTAAGTCATCTGCCAAGTCTGCCACCGGGGCAAAAAAGACCACCCGGTCGACGGCGGCCAAAACCACTAAGACCACAACCCGCAAGTCGGCGGCTAAAAAGACCGGCGACACTGCTGCCGATGCCGATGACTAGGCGCGGCAGTCGATAAAAACGCAAATAACCAGGCTCCAGCTGGAGCCTGGTTATTTTAGGAAACCTATTTTGCCACAGCCACAGCCAGATCTGGCTGTGGCTAGTAAACAACCCCACGGTAGCGGCGCACTGTGGCACCATCTGCCAGCTTCTCTTCAGGGTCGTCGGAGGGTTTGGGTAGGGCGCTAGACTTAACCGGCGGGGGTGGCATAAAGGTGTCTTTAGCGGCCTTTCTGGCTAGGCCATTGCCCAAAGAGCGTAGCCCTGAGGTTACCCAGTCAATATCGTTGAGGGGGTCGGGCTGAGCGGCGGTGTCAGCTGCCGGTTTAGCACTTGCTAACGCCAGCCCCTTACCCTTGGCGCTTTCTAGCTGGGCGCTTTGCCCTGGGGCATTCTGAACTGGGGCGTTTGGTGCCTGGGTGGTGTTGAGCTGACGGCGAATGTTTAGCAGTACCGTGAGCAGAGCCTTCTCGTTGAGGAAGGGGTAATCGAGACTGGTGAGAATGCGCTTCACGTTTTCGGTGGCGCTGCTCATGAGGGTGTCGCGGTCAAAGCCGTTGAGAAAGTCGGTTGCCCCCTGCTGCTTGGCCCACCGCCGCTCGGTGTCTGAAATGTGCAGCTGGCGGCAGCGGGTCAAGAAGATCTGCATTTTGGGGAAGTTTTCTCGGCACCAGCGACAAAACTCGTAGGGGTTGAGGACTGAGGCTTCGGCATCTAGCACAATCACAT
>JBBSLR010000360.1:0-4086 GCA_038255045.1 Phormidesmidales cyanobacterium | reverse complement strand
GGCTGTCGACCACGTGGTAAGGAATGCCCAAGTCGTCGCAGAGCTGGGCGGCATCAACCATGCCCTCAGAGCAGCACTGGCCCTTGCCCTTCATCAGCCACAGGGTGAGGCCCACGACATCGTAGCCCTGCTGGTGCAGGGTCGCCGCCGCTACCGAACTGTCTACGCCGCCGGAGAGCCCGACTACAATTCTTTCCATGGCCAAAATGCTGCGCCTAAGTCGCTGGTGAATGAACTGCTGGTGAATGCTGGGCGATCGCATCCCCGAAACTAAGGGATTAATCCAATGTCCTATTCTAGCTCACGGCCTCTGGCCCATTGAGAACCCGGCAGATTTCTGCCTAGGCCGTCAGCGACACCGTTTCGATCAGCGGGCAGATATCGCCCGGTTGGGGGCGGGGCTGTGACTCGGCCCAGCGATCGCGATAGGTCTCTAAGTCAGCCTTAAACGCCGTCATCTGCTGAATCTGATTTTCTAGCTGCTGAATTTTGTCTTGCAGCAGCGACTGCACAAACTCGCAGGGCACGTTGCCCCGCTGGTGAACGGTGAGCACCTCCCCGATGTCTTCTAGGGAGAAGCCTAGGGCCTGGGCCTTCTTGATAAACTGCACCTGATGGACGGCCTCGGGTGAGTAATAGCGATAGCCATTGTCGCCCCGCTCAGAATTCAGCAGGCCAAGGCTTTCGTAGTAGCGCAGTGCACCTACGGCTACACCTGTCTGCTTAGCCACATCGCCAATTTTGAGCTGTACTGCGGTCGCCATATCAGCATTTCCCCAAGGTCATCTCCATCCTAAACCTTTTAGTCAACTGTAGGGTCAACTTTGTCACCCACTGAGAATCCGCCCCGCTCCACTGGCTGAAGAGATTTGCTAACGTTGCTTAGGAGATTATTTAGCCCATTGCATTTAGCCTGTTGAAAGCCATGACCCAAACCAGCCGATCCAAGCGCCGCCGCCGGGGTGATTCCCCTAACCCCCTCTCATTTTTGCTGGGGCCGGTGGGTATTGCTGTGCTGATGGTCGCCCTAATTGGCGGGCTGTGGTATCGCAACCGCCCCCAGTCGGTGGCCTTTGAACCCAATACCACCGTGGGTGAGGCGGCCATGGCGGCCATCCAAACCTTCCCCAACCAGGGGCAAGAGCACGTCAACCCTGGCCAGTCGGTCAACTACGACAGCGACTTCCCCACCTCCGGCCCCCACGACCCCAACCCGGTGCTGCCGGGGGTCTACACCCAAGAGCAGCGGCTCGAAGAACTGGTGCACTCCATTGAGCACGGCAACATTGTGATCTATGTTGACCAGCCCGGTCAGGTGGCCATCGATACCCTCACCGCCTGGACCAGAGAATTTCCCGGCGCTTGGGATGGCCTGGTGGTAGTGCCCCGACCGGGCCTCGGCCAAGAGGTGGTGCTCACCGCCTGGACCCACAAACTGCGGCTGCCGGAGTTTGAACCCGAAGCCGCCGCCACCTTCATCGACACCTATCGGGGGCGGGGGCCAGAGAATCCGGTGCGGTAGGGAGTGGGTGGGTGGATGGCCAGGAGACAGCTCTAAATAGGGCATTGAGCACCTTACCCACGAGAATCCACTAGAGAATATAGTGCGTCGCCTGGATTCCCGTTTTCACGGGAATGACAGCCATCGACTTCTGCTCTGGTGAATAATTCAGGCTCACCTGGGCAATTAAGTTTCGTGGTCGGGCTGGCGTTCTACCTGCCCAGTGGGCACCCTAGGTTCAGCAGTTTGCAGGGTTAGCTAATGCTGGCATCATCGCCCCAACAATTATTTATGTTTAGCGGCAAGGGTGGCGTGGGTAAAACGACGCTCTCCTGTGGTTTTGTCCGGCAGCTGGCCCAGCGGCACCCCGACGAGCGGGTGCTGCTGCTCTCTACTGACCCGGCCCACTCCCTGGGGGATGTGCTGCAAATGGCGGTAACCAACATTCCCACACCGCTGCCCGACCTGCCTCAGGTGCAGGTGCGCGCCCTCGATGCGGCAGCGCTGCTAGAGCAATTTCGGGCCGACTATGGCACCGTGCTCGAGCTGCTGGTCGAGCGCGGCAGCTTTGTGGAGGGCGACGACCTCACCCCCGTGTGGGATATGGGCTGGCCGGGCCTTGACGAGCTGATGGCGCTGCTAGAGATTCAGCGGATTTTGCGCGATCGCGAGGCCGACCGCGTCGTGGTCGACATGGCCCCCAGCGGCCACACCCTCAGCCTGTTTGCCCTGATGGATTTTCTCGACACCCTGCTAGAGGCGCTGGGAGAATTTCAGCAAAAGCACCGCACCCTGACCGAAACCCTCTCCGGTCGCTACACCCCCGACCAGGCCGATCAGTTCATTCAAGATATGTGCCATGACCTAGAGCAGGGCAGGGCGCTGATCCAAAACCGCGATCGCGCCACCTGCTGGGTAGTAGGCATACCAGAACCCATGAGCCAGCTAGAGAGCGATCGCTTCATCACCGCCCTCGGTCGCCTGGGCGTACCCCTCGGCGGCCTAGTGATCAACCGGGTGCTGTGCCAGGGGCCACATATCTTAGCGATGCAAACGCCCGTGCTAGAAGCCTTTCAGGCCATGGCCCAGGGTCAGCCGGTGCTATGGGTGCCCATTCAGAACAGTGAACCCTTAGGCGGCGCTGCCCTCGATGCCCTGATTGCCCAGGCCCAGCCGCTAGTTTTAGCCCAGGAGTCTGGCGCCGCCGCCGTGGCTGAACCGGTTCTACAGTGGCCCCAACCCATTGCCCCAGGCATAGAAGACTTGATCGCGGCGGGGCGGCGGCTGATTATCGTAGGGGGCAAGGGCGGCGTGGGCAAAACCACCGTGTCGGCGGCGCTGGGCTGGGGTCTAGCCGAGCGCCACCCCGAAGCCAACCTGCGGGTAATGTCCATTGACCCGGCCCACTCGTTGGCCGACGCCTTTGGTCAACCCCTCGGCCACGAACCCACCCTGCTGCGGCCCCACCTCCAGGCCCAGGAGGTCAGCGCCGACGTGGTGCTCGACCAGTTTCGCACCGACTACCTGTGGGATTTAGCCGACATGATGGCGGGTGACGGCGAGATTGCGGGCGGCATCAACCTGGCCTATGGCCCCGCCGCCTGGCGGCAGATCGTCGCCCAAGCCCTACCCGGCATTGACGAAATGCTGTCGCTGATCACCGTGATGGATTTGCTAGAGCGCAATCAGCAGCAGCTGATTGTGCTCGACACCGCCCCCACCGGCCACCTGCTGCGGTTTCTTGAAATGCCCACCGCCCTGGGCGACTGGCTGGGGTGGATCTTTAAACTCTGGATTAAATACAAAGACGTGGTGGGCCGGGTCGAGTTTATGGGTCGCCTGCGCACTCTGCGCCAGCGGGTACTGGCCGCCCAAACCAAGCTCAAAGACCCCCAGTACACCGAATTTATTGGCGTGGTGCAAAATCAGTCGGCGATTTTAGCCGAGGCCAGCCGACTCACCCACACCCTGGCCGATCGCGGCATTGCCCAGCGCTATATCGTCCACAATCGCTACCAGCCAGGGCAAGACCTGTCCAGTGAGCTATTTCCGCACCAGTGCATTGTGCGCCTCGCGGGACTGGCCCCGGCCCCCAACCCCTTTGACCAGGTAAAGCAGGCTGCCCACCTGCTGCTAGAACCCCAGCCCGATGCAGAGCCTTAGGATAGTGCAAACTTTGGTATGGTTCATACTGAATCCGCCTTGGCTAGCTTTGGTTGGGCTGGGCAAACACCGTTGGCCGCTACGCAAGCCGCCTGTTTGGAATCGGGGTTATACGATTCGAATTTGGTATCAGTCGCCCCGCCCCAGTTTGGTGGCTACTGTAAGTTCGCACCGATATTGTGGGAATGCTGAAAATGGTTTTAGGTCAGGCTAGGGCGGGCTAGTTCCTTAGGGGCAGCCCGGCTGCGATTAGATTCTCAGCTTCGACCGGGACTTTCTAGCAACCTGAACTATACTTGTTTTCACGTCTACCAAGCCCTTCGACACCGTGAGAGGAGTCAACAGTGACAAATCATAGGATTTTGGTCATCGATGATAGCCGGGTCATCCGCATGCGCGTCCGCGACATGCTGCCCCAGGGC
>JBBSLR010000359.1:0-4089 GCA_038255045.1 Phormidesmidales cyanobacterium | reverse complement strand
TACTGATCCATCATCCAGCCCATGATCATGGGGTTGGTGTAGACATCGGGGGCGGGGAGGTCGACATCGGGGCCGATAAAGTTGGCGATCGCATCGATATACCCCCGGCTCAGCCGCTCTAGCTCAAACTTCGACAGCTCCTTGGGGTTAACGGTCACGCCGCCCTTGGCCCCGCCCAGGGGCAGGTTGAGCGCGGCGCACTTAAACGTCATCCAGAAGGCCAGGGACTGCACCTCGTCGAGGGTGACATCGGGGTGAAACCGAATGCCCCCCTTGGTGGGGCCACGGGTGTCGTCGTAGCGCACCCGATAGCCCTGAAACACTCTTAGAACGCCATTATCCATGCGGACTGGGATAGATACGGTGAGGCTGGCCTTGGGGTAGCGCAGCCGCTCAGAGGCATCTTCAGAAATTGAAACGTACTTGAGCGCCCGTTCTAGACGGCGGTTGGCGTCAGACAAAATTGAAGCGACCATAGACTAACACCAGGGCGAAGGGAAATTAAGCTAATGGCAAGTCGTGCCATGTTTTTAGGGTGCCGCCAAGGGCAAACGGCTATACCAAAAAGCAACATTTTGTATTGGATGTTACAGTTTACTTGTCCCTGAGCAATTTTCATCCTGCCGATGCTCTCTGGCTTTGCTGCTGTTGCTGCCCGATAGCCTTGTCATCAATAGAGTTGCAGAGTTGCCACCGATGGCAAGGCCCTATGGCGAAGCACAACAAATTTTGTCGGGGCGTAAAGCTTCGGCTCGATAGGTGGCCGTTATCTAGCCGCTCAAAGACAATAGACCCATGCCTTGGCCCAGCGGCTTTTGTCAAACGGGCCACCGTAACAAAACGGACAACAAATAAGGATTGACACCATGACAAATCCCCAAGACGTGCTCGAGCACCTGAAGCAGCTAGAACAGGTGAACACCGTTCAAAGCGCAGTCTACCGCGAAGAAGCCCAGAAGGTGCTGGCTGACGACAGCGTTAGCCTCCCGGTGCGTCGGGCGATCGCCGACCGCCTCAACCAGGCCAACCACGACCTAGGCCTGCACACCGTCGGCAGCGAAGACAGCTACTAAAGCCCCCTGGTTAGCGCTGTACCTCCGGCGATCGCGGTTTAACACCCCACGCTCTCAAACTCCCACTGCAACAGTCTGAATTGGACTGAGCGAGTCCGCTGCCCAATGCTCCCCATTGAGGCCGTTGATGCTGTAGATACCCATGGTTCCATCCTGGGCAACGGTTCCAGACAGGGCAAAATCGTCGATTGCCAGCGCTGGCATGGCACCGCCTAGGGGCTGCAAATACCCCGCCTCCACCAGGCTTGTCTGAAACACATCCGCCAGCAGCGCGTGAACGGTGGTGGTGGGGTGCTGCTGATCCCACCAGAAGAAACCGGGGGCATTGAGCAAACCCTGGTTGAGTAGCGGGTCGGTGACGTTAGTAAAGCCAAACTCCGCCGGAGCGCCAATAATCTCGGTGGTCAGCCCAAACAGATCTACCGAAACAATGTCGATCGCCCAGGGTGAGCGTTGCTTCAGCGCCTCTAGGGTGGTGGCCAAGCCAGCATTAAACAACTGACTCAGCACGGTGGCCTGGACGCTAGTGCCATCGCCCAGGGCGCGGGGGGTGAGGCCCAGATTCGGCAGGTTGGGCACCAGAAATGTGTCTGCCCCCGCCGCCGCCAGGGTGCCAATGGCCGTGGCAATATTTTCTACCGCCTGGGCGAGAAAGCCGGGCACAGCGGCGGGGTCGCTGGGTAGGTTAAACAGATCGTTGGCCCCAGCCCACACCACGTAGAGGCTGTCGGGGTTGGCGGGGCCATCCCCCAGAGCGCTGAGGTAGCTATCCACCTGATCGAGCAGTCCGGGCAAGTTTACCGATGTGCCCGTGAGTGAGCTAATTAAGGGGTCGAGGCCGTTGTCGCGGCCCGTGGTGGCTCCCCCCAGGGCAAAATTTTGTACCTGGGCAGGCTCAAACCCCAGGTCATCCATCAGATAATCTGCCCAGATATCGCCGTTAGAGAAGCGCCCCAAAGAATAGGGAAAGGGCGGAAAAAAGCCCGTCAGCCCAAATAGGTTGCCGGGGTCTGACAGACTATCGCCAAAGATGGTCAGGTTGTTAAAACTGGGCACCAGTGCCTGAGTTTGAAAACTCTCGGCAGTGAGGCTAGCCGCTGCCACATTGAGGAGAATAACGCTGGGCTCTGGCTGGTTTAGGTAGCGCAGGGTGGTGTTGGCCCCCTGCTGGGCGATCGCAATTTGCCCCAGACTCAAGCCCCCTTGCAGCAACAGGCGATCAACCCCAGGGGTAAAATCCACCACGGTATCAATTCGGCCATCGTTTCGGAGCACAAATGTATTTTGCCCCAGCCCGCCGACCAGCCGATTACTGCCCAGGCCACCATCGAGAAAATCATCGCCCAAACCGCCGATCAGCCGGTCATCGCCTCCGGCCCCAAAGATCTGGTTGTTGCCCCAGAGACCAATCAAAATCTCATTATCGTCCCCACCGGTGAGCCTGTCATCGCCAAAACCACCCAATAGAACCGAGCTATCAAAAAGGTTGATGGGGCCAACAAATGCAGATAACGGGCTAAAAAAAGACGATAAAAGCAACACCATAACGCCTCCAGAGGGTGAACTAGATCTTCGTGACAGGCTATGCCCAGAGTAGCGAACAGCACACCTGCCTAACTCACTTTAGGCTGACTGAGCACCACATTGACACCCAGCAAAATCAGGCCCATGCTGGCCACCATAGTAGCCGTCAGCGACTCTCGAAAAAAAAGCCAGGCTAGAGCGGCTACAAAAATGGGCACCAGGCTGTAGACCGTGCTGGCGGTGCGGGTGGGGCCAATGCGCTGAATGCTGAGGTTAAACAGCAAATAGGCAACGCCGGAAGCGGCGACGCCCATGTACACGATCGCCAGCAGCGATGTCAGCGACAGGGTGGCCAACTGTCGCCACCAGCCTTCGAGGGAGGCCAGCACCAGCAGCTGCCCTACCCCGGCCACGGCGGCGTAGAAGGTAATGGTTAACCCCGAGTAGCGCCGACTTAGCTGCTTGATCATTAAGGAATACAAGACCGAGCACAGCACGGCGCACAGCATGAGGCCTTCGCCCCGGTTGAGTTCTAGGGTGAGCAGAGTGGTAATGTTGCCGCGAGTCAGCAGGGTAAGTACCCCTAGCAGGGCCAGCACAATGCCCCCGTATTGGCGACGGGTCAACCGTTCGCCAATGAACAGTGCCGCTGTGATTCCCGTCAATACTGGGTTAAAGGCGTTAATGATCGCGGTATTGGCGGTGGCGGTATAGCGCAGGCTAGCAAAGAAAAAATAGTGATAGCCCACCACCCCAAACAGGCCTAGTAGGGCCATGGCTCCCCAGTCTGAACGGGCGACGGTTAGATTTTTGTGGGGGCGATCGCTGCGGTAAACCAACAGTCCAAGCATGCCCAGGGCAATGATGTAGCGCAGCAGAGAAGTGGTCAATGGCCCCAGTTCCACGGTGGTGTACTTGCCCGCGATAAAACTTCCGGCAAATAAAAAGCTGGTGAGAATGGGCAGCAGCACCTTGAGATTTGGGAAAACGGTCATCGCAAAACGCTCAATAATTTAAATATACCGATGGCCCTCGCGCCAGGGGTGTAGGTCATGTCCTACCCGTTCTGGGCAGACACGTGGGTCTGCCCAGAACCACCCATACACCCATTCTGGGCAGACAACGTGGGTCTGCCCCTACCCATCCACCCATCCACCCACCTACCCCCTCACCCCTCACCCCTCACTCCCCCCAGTTCGGGAACCCGTACAAAGACGTTCATTGCGATCGCCCCCCTTCGCGCCGTAGATTAGCACTCGGAGCTTGCGAGTGCTAAGTTCCGAAAAACCTGCGTATTGCGTCTAAGTGGGGCAGAGTGTATATCCCCCAGGCGCTGTCTTAATAGAAAAACCGGAGAAGCATTGTATGGCAGCTATCACTTTGGCGGCATCTAGCGTTAAGCCCCTAGCCGATCGAGTTTTGATTAAAGTAAGTGCGTCCGAAGAGACCACCGCTGGCGGCATTCTGCTCCCTGACACCGCCAAGGAAAAGC
>JBBSLR010000358.1:0-4091 GCA_038255045.1 Phormidesmidales cyanobacterium | reverse complement strand
GATCGCGCCCCCTGATCGCCCCCAACAGCCGCCTGGCCAGCCTGGGCCTGGTGGAGTGGGTCAACCCCGAAGACACCACCCTGCTCAGCCGCCACATTCGCCTCACCGACGACCTCACCACCTACCTGCTCTCCGAAGCGCCCGACCCCGCCACCCTCGATGCCTGGGCGATCGCCCCCGCCGCCCCCGAGCCAGGCGAAGCCTCAGAAATCTCCGCCGAAACCTGGGACAGCCTGGTGCTGCCCGCCCCCCAGCTAACCCAGCTCAAAACCGCCGTCGCCGCCGCCCGCGTGGCCGACGGCACCATAGTGCTGCTGGCTGGCCCCAGCGGCACCGGCAAAACCCTCGCCGCCCAGGTGCTGGCCGCTGAGCTAGAGCTGCTGCTGGTGATGGTCGATCTCGCCACCATCACCCCCGACCCCGAGGGCAACATTCCCGAGCTAGAAGACCTGGCCAACCTGCCCCCCTGCGTGCTGCTGCTCAAACATGCGCCCCACTGGTTTGGCCGCACCCCCACCGCCGACTCGGCCCTGGTGCAGTCGTGGCTGATTCAGCGCCGCCAACTGCCGGGGCTAACCCTGCTCAGCAGCCCCTACCTACAGAGCATTCGACCCACCTGGCGACAGGCCATGGCCGGGGTAGTCGAGTTCCCCAAGCCCGATGCCGCCGCCCGCGAGGTGCTGTGGAAGCGAGCGATCACCGGGGTCAAAAAAGAACGCGCCCTCACCTGGCCCCACGTGGCCCGGCAGCTAGCCCTCACCGGGGGCGAAATCGTCACCCTGGCCCAAACGGCCCTGGCCCTGGCTCAGCAGACCGAGCCGCCAGTGCTAACACTCGATTGCTTGCAGCAGGCGCTGGCGTTGCACCATCCGGGGATGACGTTGCCCAAGGCTAGCAAGGGGCGATCTCGCCGAGCAAAGCCCAAAGACGCTTAATCTGCCGATTGGGGCAATACCCAGCGGCGGAAGACTTCGACAATGATTTTGGCGGTGCCGTCGCTGGGGCGCACCACGTCGTGGTTGATTTCGCCAGCCTTGGCGGTGATTTTGAGTAGGGCATTGCGCCAGGTTTTGACGATTTCGATCACCAGGGAGCGCTCGGCTTCGGGCAGGTCGGCTTCGTATTCAATAATGTGTGCAGTTCGCCCAGGGCGCGGCTAGGGCATCGGCACGGTCAGATTCATTCTGAATGGCCTGGGCAGCGCTCAACGCCTGTTGCAACACCTGGAGGCGTTCGGTTGCTGGCAACTGAATAATTTGCATATGAATGGCATACAACTGCTGCCGAACCGCCTTCCAAACCTGCTTCTGGTTGAGGCGCTGGTGCAGCAACTCCCGCGCTGCCTCAGAGAGAGATTCAATCACCTGAACTAAAGAGTCCACCAATTTTGAATTCACAGGTTTGCCCTTGATCGAGGAAATGGCAGGTCAGGCAGACTGGCCAGGGTTAGCCCCATTCTAGAGTCAGCCGTGACGCACCCCCCGCCCATCTCAAAGGAATATGATGATAGGTAAGATATTTCCACAGACAGGATGCTTTATGCCCGTTAAGCCTCTTACCCGAATCACCCTTAATCCTGAAGTGATGGGGGGCAAGCCCTGCATTCGCGGATTGAGGGTTACCGTTGGTACCGTTGTTGGTCTACTAGCTGCGGGGCGAACCATGGATGCCATTCTCCAGGCCTATCCATATTTGGAGCCAGAAGATATTTACGAAGCCCTCTCCTATGCCGCCTGGCGAGCTGACGAAATCGAAGTGCCTTTAGCCTCTGCATGAAGGTTGTCATCGACATGAACTTGTCACCCGATTGGGTAACGGTCTTCATCCAGGCAGGCTACGACGCAGTCCACTGGTCAACCATTGGTGATCCTCGCGCTAGCGACAAAACCATCATGGCTTGGGCCGCAGCAAACAGATGCATTGTTTTTACCCATGACTTAGATTTTGGTGCAATTCTAGCCACCACCCAAGCCGATACTCCTAGCGTCATTCAACTCCGCAGCCAAGACATCTTGCCCGATACGGCGGCGAACCCAATTCTGGCAGCGCTTCAACAATTCTCAACTGAACTGGAAATGGGTGCTTTGATTACCATTGATGAGACTCGAACCCGTGCTCGGGTTCTACCGATTCGTTAAGCGTTTGTAGCGCCTCAAGAATACTCAGACCGACCCTGTGAGTAGGCCAAAGAGTAGGTTATTCCAGCGCTTCGACGGTGGCTTCGATCGCCCCTTTAGTCGGTATCGGGCCGCTAAACCCATTGATCAACGCGCCTTCGTCTAAACGCTGCAAAGCCTCGGCTTGATCGAGGGGCTGCACCCGCTGGCGTAGGGCCTCAACATCATCCTCTCCGGGAGATACAAACAGCTGTTCGCCACTGTTTAAGATCACCTCCTCCCCGCCTGCCGTCAGGCGCACCGACACCTGCCCCTCCCAGGAGAAAAACTCGACCGGGGCGGTGGGGTCGTCGGCGATGTTGACAAATACGGTGGTGCCGCGAATGCCCGCGATGCCCGCCGGGGTGACGATCTCTAGGGGTTCTGAGACTACACCCTCGACCCAGGTGATCATTTGGCCAGCGTCTAGCAGCAGCTGGTTGGGCCGCAGGGTGAGGGCCGCATCGCCGCCGATACGAAACACAGCGCCATTGACCAGGCTAACTTCGGCCAGAGCCTGATCTTGGGTGGTAATGCGATCGCCAATGGCCATGGCCTGGCTTTCTTCAGCAGGGGCAGGCTCACTCTGGCCCAGGGTGACCAAGACTGGGTTAGCAACAATTTCTTGGATCGTGGCGACGGTCGCCTGTTCTTCCTGTACTAGGTCATCCCTGCTTTCAGGGGTGCGAGCAGGTTCGCAGCTGGCTAGCGCTGTGCTGCCGACCAACAGCAGGGCAATTGCAATCAACTTAGACATAGGCTGCATGGCTGTAGTGAGGTGACAGAAGTGGGGCTAAGACCAGGTCTTTCTTTAAGGTATTCAGGCGGGCGGGCTGAGATTCCGGCAGAGCATGATGTAATTAGAGACCAAGGGCCAGGCAAGCTCTGCGGCCAGCACTTCAATTTACCGGAGATTAAAACCTGTGGAACTGGCGATTTGGCTATCGGTGGTGCTGGCGATTCTCGGCTTTGGCATGGGGGTGATGGTGTGGGCCTACCGCCGCCCCCTGGGCAACAGTGCCCTCTTCCCCACCCCCGTGAGCAATCTCTCTATGCCGGTGGGCAACGAGGCCCGCGCCCAGTTTGAGGCGGGCTGCGCCGCCTTTGCCCAGGGCCGCTACCCGGCAGCGATCAACCAGTTCACCGCCGTCATGACCGTCGCACCCAGCTGCGCCGAAGCCTTTCACAACGGCGGGCTGGCCTACGCCAACATGGGCACCGACGGCGTGGCGGTGCAGGCCTTGCTCAAGGCCTGCGACCTCTACGACCAGCAGGGCACCAAACCCGGCTTAGATTTGGTCAAACAGCAGCTAGAGCAAATCGCCAGACGGCAGGGCCTCAGCCCCCGCGCCACCGCCTAGGAGATGCACCGATGGCCAAACAGCGCCTAGATGCCCTGCTGGTAGAGCGCGGCCTGTGCGAATCGCGCCAGCAGGCCCAGCGACTGATTCGCGCCGGGGCGGTGCAGGTCAACCACGCCGTGGTCGATAAGCCCGGCACCGCCTTTGCGGCGGATGTCGAGCTGCTGGTGAAGGCGCGATCGCCCTATGTCTCGCGCGGCGGCGAAAAGCTGGCCAAAGCCCTGGCCGAGTTCCCCATCGACCCCGCCGGACGGATCGCCCTGGATGGCGGCATTTCTACCGGCGGCTTTACCGACTGCCTGCTGCAGGCCGGGGCCGAGCAAGTCTACGGCATCGACGTGGGCTACGGCCAAGTCGCCTGGGCACTGCGCCAAGACCCCCGCGTGGTGCTGCGCGAGCGCACCAACCTGCGCCACCTCACCCCCGAGCAGCTCTACGGCGAGGCTGATGGCGAGAACCCTGGCGAGAACTCTGGCGAGGCTGTCCCTCGGCCCGATCTGGGAGTCATGGATGTGTCGTTTATTTCGCTCACCAAGGTGCTGCCAGCTTTTTGGGCGCTGCTGGTGCCGCCGCG
>JBBSLR010000357.1:0-4098 GCA_038255045.1 Phormidesmidales cyanobacterium | reverse complement strand
CCATGCGCACCTACGACGGGCGACTGGTGTATATCCCCAACCAAAAGGTGTTTCAGAGCAGCATTGTCAACAATACCGACTCCCCCGTGCGGCGCAGCGATGTGATCGTGGGCATTGACTACGATGACAACATCACCGCCGCCCGGCAGGTGATTACCGAGGCCGTTACCCAGACCGAGGGGGTAGAGAAAAACCCGCCGCCGCTGATTTTGGTGCAAGAACTGGCGGCCAGCACCGTCAATCTGGAGGTACGGTTTTGGGTCAACTCTCGCCGTCAGTCGTTTTTGCAGGTGACCTCGGCGGCATCCCAGGCGATTAAAGAGGCGCTGCAAGCAGCGGGGATCGATATGCCCACCGAGATCTATACGCTGACGTTTCGCGATCGCACCATCGCCGACATCGCCCTTGCCAATGCCGAAGCGATCGCAGAGAAGTCAGAAGCCCGGCCTGAGTGAGCTAAGTCCCTTAGAGTAAAAGAGCAGGTCTAGGCGACGGAGCTACCATGACAACAGAACGTACAGAGCGCAAGCAGGTTGTTGTCGTTGGCGCAGGCTGGGCCGGGTTGGGCTCCGCTTATCACCTGGCCCGCCAGGGTTACGCCGTCACGCTCCTAGAGGCCGGAGCCTACCCCGGTGGCCTGGTAGCGGGCTGGCAAACGCCTCAGGGCCGCGCCGTCGAAGCCGGAATTCACGGGTTTTGGTACCCCTACCGCAATATTTTTGCCCTCACCGACCATCTCGGCATTCAGCCCTTTACCGAATGGACGCGATCGGCCCAGTATTCGCCCCACGGCCTAGAGGTCGAGTCACCGCTGTTTCAGGCCCAGCCCTACCTGCCGACGCCCCTGGGCACCTTTCTCTATACCGACTTCAAGCGGCTGCCGCTGATCGACCGGCTCTCGGCCCTGCCGCTGCTGCAAGCGCTGATTGACTTCGACAACTCTGATGAGGCCTGGCAAAAGTACGATCGCATCACCGCCCGCGAGCTGTTTCGCCAGTACGGCGTGTCGGCCCGGCTCTACCACGAATCCTTTGAGCCAATGCTGCTGGTGGGGTTGTTTGCCCCCGGTGAGCAGTGCTCGGCGGCGGCGGCGCTGGGCATGCTCTACTACTTCGTCCTGGCTCACCAGCCCGATTTCGACGTGCGCTGGTGTCGGGGCACGGTGGGGGCGCAGATCTTTCGCCCCTGGACAGAGGCGATCGCGCGGGCGGGGGGCAAGATTCTCGCCAACCACCGAGTGTCGGATGTGCAGGTGGAGAATAACCGGGTGACGGCGGTAGTCTGCGGCGACGAAGTGTTTGAGGCCGATGCGGTAGTGTTTGCCGTGGGCATTAGCGGGCTAAAGAAAATTGTGCAGCAGTCGGCCCAGCTCAGGGAACGCCAAGAGTTTCGCGATATTCGCAATTTGGGGGCCGTTGACGTTTTGGCTACGCGGCTGTGGTGCGATCGCAAGGTCAATATTCCCCTGCCCTCCAACGCCTGCTTTGGCTTTCACCCCACCACCGGCTGGACGTTCTTTGACCTCAACGCCCTACACGACGAGTACCGCGATGAACCGGGCACCGTGGTCGAGGCCGACTACTACCACGCCAACCAGCTGCTGGCGCTAGACGATGACCAGGTGCTAGCCCAGGTGCAGCAGGATTTGGCGGGGTGCATTCCGGCCTTTGGCGAGGCCAAGATTCTCGATCATGCCGTGGTGCGCATTCCCCAGGGGGTGACTCACTTTGCCCCCGGCAGCTACCGCTACCTGCTGCCCGCTACCACCAGCTTTGCCAACCTGTTCATGGCGGGCGATTGGATCGTCACTCGCCATGGCTCTTGGTCGCAGGAAAAAGCTTACGTGACGGGGCTAGAGGCGGCGAACCGAGTAATTGCTACGCTGGGTCAGGGGCAGCCTGCGGAGATTTTGCCGGTGATTCCCGATGAGCCGCATATTCAAGCGCTGCGATCGGTCAATCGATGGGTGCAGCAGGGATTGCAGGGGTTGCCCAAGTTTTGGCTACCGTAGCGATGAAATTGGCACGGGAACCAATTGGCCGCTCCATTGTCTCCATTGATAGTGCCGGAGAACTTTTCTACGCCGCCGCTGCTTGGGTGGCCCAGTCAAGATCGCCAAGCTATAGACCACCAGGTAGATTCCGGCCCAAATACTGTAGGCGTGGATAGAAACGCTCAACTCGGGGCCACCGTAGTAGCGCATCAACGTGGCGGATAGGTCGGCAAAGTAAATGCCAAAGATCGCCCAGCGGACAAGCGGAAAATACTTTCTGGCTAAGGGATATCGCGCCGCGCCGGTAAATAGGACTGGATACTGAAGGTACATCAATAGAAAGAATGCTATGGCGAACAAAATACCGATCGCCGCCAAAAGCGCATAGCTTTTCCCTAGAGAATCTAGTGTTATGCCAATAGCCAGCAAGGCAGCCGCAGTAACATTGATCATCGCTATCCCTCAAACAGTCACTGATTTACTACAGAAAGTGCTCTGGGAGTTAGTGTTCCCTGAGTGGTGAAGGGTTTAGCTAAAGCCGCCTATTTGTAGATTTGCTTCAAAGATGCCGCAGTGACCGCGATCGCCAGGGCAGCCGCTGTATTCTGATAAAGTGGGCGACCTACTAGTGGCTCTAAAGCCCTGTGAACAAGCGCCAAGGAGGTGACCTATGGCTGAGTCTGTATTGTGCGGCAACCAACATTCTTCTCGGCAAGGCTAGGCGGCACCTAATATTGGGCCGACCGCGTGAAGCCTTGCCCTCCGTAGGCTTCATTTGAGGAAAGACCCTTGAATTTAACTAAATTAGGCGGGTGGAGTACCACCTGCGAACAGGCGTTTGCTCCTTGGGCAAAGGCAGATTTTGAGGTGGGCCGAGTCGCCCTAGAGCATCGCGGTGCTTACCGGCTCTTGACCCTCGACGGCGAACTGGCAGCGGAAGTGGCGGGGCAATTTCGCCACGAGGCCGAAGACATTCAAACCTTCCCGGCGGTGGGCGATTGGGTGGTGATGCAGAGGCAGGATGAGGATGCCCACGCCATCATCCATGCGGTACTGCCTCGCAAGAGCGAGTTTGTACGCCAGGCTGCAGGCAGCAAAACCGAGGGGCAAGTGGTGGCGGCCAATGTCGATACCGTGTTTTTGGTGTGCGGTCTGGACGGCGATTTTAACCTGCGCCGCATTGAGCGTTACCTGGTGGCCGCCTGGGAAAGCGGGGCCGTCCCCGTGATTGTGCTGAATAAGGCCGATACCTGTACGGCTTTGGATGAGCTTGTGGATCAGGTTAAATCCATTGCCTTGGGCGTCTCCCTCTACGCCGTCAGCGCCGCCACGGGAGCAGGGCTAGAGCAGCTGGAACCCTACTTGGGGCCAGGGCAAACCGTGGCGCTGATTGGGTCGTCAGGGGTGGGTAAATCTACGCTGGCTAACTACTTTTTGGGCAGCCAGCAACAGACCACCCAAGCGGTGCGCGACGACGACAGTCGAGGACGGCACACAACGACAGGGCGACACCTGCTGCCCCTGCCGTCGGGGGCGCTGCTGATCGACACGCCGGGGATGCGCGAGCTACAGCTCTGGACAACCAGCGAGGGGGTAGAGGCTACCTTTGCCGACATTGAGGTGCTGGCCGCAGACTGTCGGTTTAGGGACTGTGGGCACCAGGGGGAACCCGGCTGTGCGGTGGAAGCGGCGATCGCAGCGGGCGTTCTAAGCCGCGATCGCCTCCACAGCTACCAAAAACTCCAGCGCGAGCAGCAGCGCCTCGACCAGTGCCAAGATACCCGCGCCGCGATCAACAGCAAGCGCCGCTGGAAGGCAATCCACAAGGCGATGCGCGATCGCCACAAAGGGTAGAGATCGCCGATTGACCTGTCTAGCTCGGCCCCCTACCCACTGAGAATCGGGCCGGGTGGATGGCCTGCGGTATGGGTTGTGCGGCATTGGTTTTGTCGTCGGTGCCGCTGGGGTATAGCCTGATTAAGCGCACCGGGCGATCGCTGCTGTACTGGGCCATGACCTATGACCAACCAGAACTACATCATCGGGGTCGATATTGGCACCACCAGCACCAAGTCGGTGCTGTTTACCGAGGCGGGCAAGGTGGT
>JBBSLR010000356.1:0-4102 GCA_038255045.1 Phormidesmidales cyanobacterium | reverse complement strand
GGATGCGATCGCCCCTCACCGCCGCCTCAGCCTCAGCCAGCCGCCAGGCCGTCGGGATCTCTCCCTCCGGCAGCACCATCACCTGACGATAGACGGCGGTCAGCACCTCCCTGACCTGCTCAGAGCTAGCGCCGGGTTGTAGGCGGTAGAACCGAGTGGTGGGTGCGGCCACAATCGCCTCAGAGATCCCCGACGACCGCCCCACGGTAGCCGCCAGCGCTGCCGAAGCGGCTGCCTGGCTAGCGACAGCGTCTGCCACTAGCGGCAGATCGGCCATATCCACGGTGGCCTTGGCGCTGACAAAGCTAGGCACGATCAGGTCGCGGTTTTGCTTGGTCAGGCGGTTGTAGAGCTTCTCAGTATTGGGGAAGTTCGCCGCTGGCAGGGTGGGATAGCGACGATAGGGCACCGTATCTTCCCCAAAGTTCTCGTTGTACTCAGGGGTGTTGAGCAGGGCTTGAATGAACCCGCGAATACCGTCGCTGGCCAACACCTGGTTGTACTTGCGAATCTCCGCCTGGTCTAGGGGGGCGCGGCCCAGGAAATGTTTGGTGCCAAACTCAATCACCTGGGTGTTGGGGTAGGGGGCGTAAAACTCTTTGATATAGAGAGTCGACATGCCCAGCCCTGCGATAAACTCCTTCAGGTTGATTTCGCCATTGCCCAGCTTGCTTTCTAGGGCGGTGAACTCGCTCTTGACAATGTAAGGGGCAATATCGCGCTCAAAGATTTGCCGGTAGGCGGCGGCGGTCACCTGCTTGAGACTGGGCTTATCGGCCAGCGAGGTGAGCTTAAACACCTTGGTCTGCTGCCGCTGGCGGTTGACCCCCTGGTTGAGGCGACGCTGCACATCGAGAATGGCCCGATCTTCGGTAACGGTACCCAGCTCCACAAAGCGGGGAATGCTGGTGTCGGCCACCGGCACCATGCCTTTTTCAGCCAGAGAACCAGCTCGCATGCTGCGCGAAGCCAGACCCTTGGGAGTCAGGTAGCGCTCGTAGGGCACGGTGTCTTCCCCAAAGGCTTCGGCGTACTCCTGGCTGTCGATGATTTCATCGACTAAGGCGTAGAAGCCTTTCTTGGCGGAGATATCAAAGTAGGCGTTGGTCTCTTTGCGCCCGTAGGTGGGGCGACCCAGCAGCCGGCGGTGAATGTATTCCACCGCCTTCATCACGTACAGCGATGTCCAGTAGGTCTGGCGGAAGGCGGCGGACTTGGCGATCGCCCGAATGAACTCCTTCATCGTAATCTCGCCGTTCTCTAGCCTGATTTCAGCCACCTTAGAGCGCTGGCCCGAGTACACCTCGCGACCAAACACCTGGCGGTAGGCGGCGCTAATCACCGTCTGGGTCGAGCTTTCTGAGTAACGAACGCTGGCGCTGGTGTTGCCCGTTCTGGGAATTTGATCGAGCTTAAACACCTTTGCCCCCAGGGAACCCGGATTTTCGGGCCGGGCGGCGGGGTTGCTGAGCTGGTTGTTGATGCCAGGCCCCCGGTGAATCAAAATCCGACGGGTGTCTTTGTTGAAGAACGCCGGAGTCGCGCTGACGTTGCGGGTCTCCTTGGGGAAGATGGCCCCAAACTGGATCTCCAGCGGGTCATTGCCCGAGCCGTAGGGGTGCTGGTCGGGTAGCGGCTGCTCGTAGGAAGCAAACAGCGTAATAAACTGCGGCTGCTTGCGGAAGGGGGCGCTGTAGTTAAACAGGTCAAACTGAGGCCCCCAGTTGCGGCACTCCTGGGCTTCTTGTCCGAGGCCGCGCAGGTAGGGCACGGTCTCTTCGCCAAAGTAATCGGCATATTCTTGCGAGTCAACTAGGGCATCGACTAGCGCCGCCAGCCCACCACTCGATACGACTGAGAAGTAGTTGCGTACCTCTTCGCGGGAGCTGGGTGCTCGCCCTAAAATGTGGCGGAAGGCCAGCTCCAGGGCGCGGCTGTTGATGTAGGGGTCAAAGAAGTTTTTGCGGTACAGGGGCGACTTCGCCAGGCGACGCACAAACTCCTTCATGGAGATTTCGCTGTTCTTCAGCTTCGATTCCAGATCAGAAACCGAGAGCGAGTAGGCTCGGGTGATATCGCGCTCGAAGAGCTGACGGTAGGCGGCTTTCACCACGTCGTTCTTCTCTGTCGCCGACAGGCCCGGCTTCATGGCGTACTTGGGCCGGCGCTCAGCCGCGTTGAAATAAATCTGGGGCAGTTCTAGACCTTGCAGGTCGCCAGAAGGGCGCTGGCGCAGCTTGGTAGACGGCGTCGGCGCTTTGAACTCGCTTAGCAGCACGCCAAAGTACTGATCGACGATGCCCTGGGCATCGGCGTCGCCGTTGAAATAGCGCAGCGATGCCGACCTCATGGTTTGAATAGCCACGATGGTCGCCGCCGAAGAGCAGGCGTTTTCGATGATTTCGCGCAGGCCGCGGACGTTGACCGAAATAATATTGGGGTCGCCGGCCACAATGGCGTAGGTGACGTAGCGCAGAAACCAGCTCATGTCGCGCAGCGACTTGGTCATGTTGCCGGGGCCGTAGCGCGACACGCTGATCGGGCGAAACCCAGGGGGCACAGGGCCGGAGGGGGTAGAGGTAAACAGGTTCTTAAACAGGCCACCACCACCACTCTCAATGAAAGTTGAGGTGCCCAGTCGGGAGGCCTCTGATTCATCTAGAACGACGCCAGATCGAGTTTTCTCCACGGGCGACTCGCTTTCGACCCGCTCCAGGTAGGCCAGGGGAGACCCCCCGGTAAAGATGCGGTTGGCCGCCTGGGAGACAATTAGTTCGGAATAACGGGTCAGCAGCTCAGCAATTTGCACCCGCTTGAGACCAGAGTTAAAAAAGCCCGATAGCTCATCTAGCTCACCCCGGCCCATGTAGCGGTCTTGCTGCTCGGCCTGGGAAATCGTGGCCACCGGCAGAGTTTGGTAGAGCTGGGGCCGCGCCGGTGCACTTCCACCACTTGCTTTAACACTCATGCGTTTTCAAAGGCTCCCTATGCGGACAATGAAGGCATCAAAAAAGAATCTATCAATCGGTTAGCAGGCGCAGAACCCTGCACTTGTCAGGGGTGTCCATTGAGAACGCTTCCTGAACCGGTGCAAAACCACTGAACCCCATAGAAGGTAAAGCGTTATTAACCTCACCTGCCACCTGCCCAAGCCGGGCACCGAATGCGGTATCTATGGATGGCGGGGGATGGCGAGCTGTTCGCTGACCTGGGATTAGATTAAACCGTTTCAGGACGGCAACACGGATTATTAAAAACTGTGTAACATCCGACCGGTAAAATGCCTGTGGCCATCATAGAGGATGGTCACCACACCCCTGAGAAGGCGGATAAGTTTTGCAACGTTTCGTGATAAAGCCGAGGCCGTCAGTCGCCCAAGGTCTCCTCCGGTGGGGCTTTGCTCCGCCGACTGACTGGAGCGCTGGCTCTGGTTTGAGCCGAAGCATGCGCTGCTGCTGGCCATGGTGGTGCTGGCCAAGGTGTCGGAAAGCAGCCAATGGTGCCGGAGGGCCACCAGGCTAAATTCTTTACCCCTTTGATTTTGGTTTCTATATAGACCTATGGACGACTCAACGAAAACCCAGGCGGTCAGCGATGCGGTGGCCAGCCTCTACAACACCTATCCCTTTCCCCCAGAGCCGTTTCTAGACGAAGCGCCACCGGGCTACAACTGGCGCTGGTACTGGCCGACAGTACACAGCTTTTGCACTGGCTTTGCCCCCCAGCCAGGAGCGTTGCGAGTGCTCGATGCGGGCTGCGGCACGGGAGTCAGCACTGAATATATTGCTCACCTGAACCCTGACGCTGAGGTGCTGGGGATCGATCTGAGTGAGCGGGCGATCGCCACTGCCACCGAGCGCTGCCGCCGGTCTGGGGCCACCAACGTTCAGTTTCGCCAGCTCAGTATTTATGATGTCGACCAGATCGAGGGCGAGTTTGACTGGATCAACTGCGTCGGCGTCATTCACCACCTGCCCGACCCCTTAACGGGGCTGCAAGCGCTGGCGACCAAGCTGGCCCCCGGCGGATTCATTCATCTATTTGTCTATGCCGCCACTGGTCGGTGGGAAATTTCGCTGATGCAGCGGGCGATCGCCCTAGT
>JBBSLR010000355.1:0-4104 GCA_038255045.1 Phormidesmidales cyanobacterium | reverse complement strand
GTGGACGGTTTGGTCGCAGCGGCTGGCGATCGCCATCTCGATCCGCCCTTCCGCCTCGTTGTAGCGCGCCCGATACTCAAACTGGCTCAGGTCAAAGTCAGCCCCCAGCTCCCGGTTAATGCGCGCCAGCACATTTAGCGCAAACTCTGCCGAAACCCCCTGGGCATCGTCGTAGGCGGGTTCGAGAATAATCGGAGATTTCTTTAGATCTACCCCAACAATCAGATCGCCCAGCACCGCCACGGTTTTAAGAAAGCTAATCACCTCTGCAGGCTCCAGATTGCCAATGGAAGAACCGGGGAAAAAGCCGATGGTGGGCCGGTTTTGTAGCTCAGGGATGGCGGTGATGGGCAGGGGCTGGGTGTAGTCGGCGCAGACTGCGATCGCATCTAACCCCTCAAAATCGCCCATCAGCGCCGCGCAGGCCTCTTGCAGGTGCTGCCGCGAAATATCGACCCCCACGTAGGTCGTCACCTGGGGCGCAGCCTTGAGCAAAATGCGAATCTTCTGGCTGCTGCCGCTGCCCAGTTCCACCAGCACCCGGTGATCCAACGCCACCGCAATCTCCCCGGCGTTGTCCCGCAGAATCTGCATCTCCGTGCGGGTCAGGTAATACTCCGGCAGTTGGCAGATGGCGTCAAATAGCTCAGACCCCCGCTTGTCGTAGAGAAACTGGGGCGAAAGCACCTTCTGCGGCAGGCTCAGCCCCCGCAGCACCGCGCTGCGGAAGTCTTCTACCGGCGGGTGAAAGTCGTAGAGCTTGACGGGGGAGGGTTTGGTTGGGGAAGTGAGGGGCATGGGGGTGAGTGGGTGAGTGAGTGAATGGATGGGGGGGTGAGTGAGTGAGTGGATGGGTGGATGGCTTTACGGTTTAAGGTTTGCGGTGCACGGTGGGAAGTTTGCCGATACCGGACACCGCACACCCCTCACCCCTTCGCCAACCTGAGGCCGCTAAACTGCCACCGGGCGCTGGGCGGAAAGAAATTGCGGTAGCTGGGGCGAATGTGGCCGGGTGGGGTGACGCAGGAGCCGCCGCGCAGCACCATTTGGTTGCACATAAACTTGCCGTTGTATTCTCCCACGGCACCGGGGGCGGGGCGAAAGCCGGGGTAGGGCAGGTAGGCGCTCTGGGTCCATTCCCAGACATCGCCGTAGAGCTGCTGGAGTTTCTGGTTGCCAGAGACCGGCTGGGGATGCAGATGGTCGGCAGCGAGAAGGTTGCCCTGAACGGCCACCCCCGAGGCGGCGACTTCCCACTCGGTTTCGGTGGGCAGGCGATCGCCCCGCCACTGAGCAAAGGCATCGGCCTCAAAGTAGCTAATGTGGCACACGGGCTCTGCGGGGTTCACGGGCTTCATGCCGCCCAGGGTAAACACCCACCAGTCGCCGTCGCGCTGCTGCCAGTAGAGGGGGGCCTGCCAGGCTTCGCTCTGCACCATGGCCCAGCCCTCGGCCAGCCAGTGAGCGGCGGTCTGGTAGCCCTTGTCGGCGATAAATTCTAGATATTCGCCGTTGGTGACGGGGCGGTTGGCCAGGGCAAAGTCTTGCAGGTAGACCCGGTGGGCAGGGCTTTCGTTGTCGAAGGCAAACCCAGGGGCCTGGTGGCCAAGGTCGTACAGCCCGCCGGGGAAATCTACAAACTCCAGCGGCGTTGGGGATATGGATTTTGCCGGGGCGACATCGTGACGGTAGGCGGGGCGCAGGGGGTTGAGCGCCAGGTTGTACTTGAGGTCGGTGAGCAGCAGTTCTTGATGCTGCTGTTCGTGGTGCAGGCCGAGGGTGGCTAGCTCCACCACGGCGGGGTGATCGGCCTGCCGCAAAAGCTGCTCCATCGCCCTATCCACAAGGGCGCGGTACTGGTAGACCTCAGCTACCGTGGGCCGCGACAGCAGGCCGCGCTGGGGTCGGGGGTGGCGATCGCCCACCGCCTCGTAGTAGGAGTTAAACAAATAGCCGTAGCCGGGGTGAAATTCTGTATAGCCCTCTAGATAAAGGCGCAGCAGAAAGGTCTCAAAAAACCAGGTGGTGTGGGCCAGGTGCCACTTGGGCGGGCTGACGTCGGCCATGGCCTGCACGCCATAATCTTCGATTTCGAGGGGTTGGCAAAGGGCGGCGCTGAGGTAGCGCACGGCCTGGTACTGGGCGATTAGATCGGCATTCGCCAGAAAGGCAGCCAAAACCGGGGCCGCTGGGGAAGAAAGGGTCATTTTGAGGATTTTAGGGACATTGTTGGCAATTGTGACAGAAATGGCTCACCGCAAGATGATGTTTACCTTAAGCTGCCTGAGCCCTGGCGGAGAGAGTTCTACCCAGTTCAGATCGGGAGCTATATCTTGCCTGTAGGAACTTGCCTGTAGAAACTCATAGGAGTTGCCTGCGAGCAAAATTTCACTTTTGAGCTTGGCCTAATACTCAGCTTGCGGGCTAATCTCAGCGCCAGCATCTATCCATAGAACAACATCTAGGGCAATCTAGCGGGGCAAAACCCCTCCTTAAGCAGTACGGTTCTACCTACCCAGGGGCTAGACCGAGACTGTTAACTTAGATACATGGGTTTACGGAACGATCGATCACGCCGACGTAGATAGTAATTAGTGATCTAGATAACAAAAAGTAGGGTTATGCCCCCGAGGGGGGAACAATACTTTCATCAAGCTCAATCTGATAGACCCAGGCGATCGCAACAGCACTGCCAGCCAAACGAGGTATCCACTGTGAGCAATTCTTCCGGTAAAGCACAAGACCTATTCAGCGGCGTCAAAAATTCTGAGCATGCCAACGCTCTAATGCAGTACGTCCACGGCATGAGTCCTGAGACCATTGCCCAACTTTCTAACCCGGCCTCGACCGAGGTGCAGCAAATGATGGAGCACAACATCATTGGTCTGCTCGGCGGGCTACCCTCCCAGCACTTCGACGTAGAAATCACCACCAACCGCGAAAATCTGGGCCGGCTGCTGGCCTCTGCTATGATGAGCGGGTATTTTCTGCGGGGTGCCGAACAGCGCATGACCTTTGAGGACTCGCTGATGTCGGCTGAATCGTCCCTTGAGACTGAGTGAGCCAACGCCGTCAAAATTCCTCCCGCCCCCTCGACCGTAGCGGTACCGCGCGCGACACCGAGGGCTCCTATACAACGAGCGCAACGAGCGCAACAGGCACAGCGAGGGTTCTAAACCAGCACCTTCCTTCCCCCAATCCGGCCCCGGCGACTCCGCCCTGGCCGGATTTTCCTGTCGGGACGCTACAGGGGGCGCTGCGGGGGGCGCTGCGGGCCTGGTATGCCGACTGGGGCCGTACTCTACCCTGGCGCAACATCGACAATCCCTACGCCATCTGGATTTCGGAGATCATGCTCCAGCAGACCCAGGTGAAGACGGTGCTGCCCTACTACCGGCGCTGGCTAGAGCAGTTTCCTACGGTAGAAGCCCTTGCCGCCGCCGACCAGCAAACGGTGCTCAAAGCCTGGGAGGGGCTGGGCTACTACGCCCGCGCCCGCAACCTGCACCAGGCCGCCCAGCGCCTTGTGAGTGAGCATCACGGCGAAATTCCCAGGGATTTCCAGACCATCACCACGCTGCCCGGTATTGGCAAAACCACCGCCGGGGGCATTCTCAGCTCGGCCTTTAACCTGCCCCACGCCATTCTCGACGGCAATGTCAAACGGGTGCTGGCCCGACTGGTGGCGCTGCCGGTGCCCCCCAACCGGGCGCTAAAAGACCTGTGGGCGCTGTCAGAAGCGCTGCTCGACCCTAAAAACCCCCGCGACTTTAACCAGGCGATCATGGATCTGGGGGCAACGCTCTGTACGCGGCGGCATCCGGCCTGCGATCGCTGCCCCTGGCAGGCCCACTGCCGCGCCTATAATCGCCACATGCAATCGGAGCTGCCCATGTCAGAAGCCAAAGGCCCCCTGCCCCACAAGCAAATCGGCGTCGCCGTGATCTGGAATGACCAGGAGCAAATTTTGATTGATCGCCGCCGGCAGGAGGGGCTACTGGGGGGCCTGTGGGAGTTCCCCGGCGGCAAGATCGAGGCGGGCGAAACGGTAGAAGCCTGCATTGCCAGAGAGATTCAAGAAGAATTGGGGATTGAGATTGCGGT
>JBBSLR010000354.1:0-4119 GCA_038255045.1 Phormidesmidales cyanobacterium | reverse complement strand
TACGAGTACCTGCTGTCTGAGTCCCAGGAGCGGATGCTGTTTGTGGTCGCCAAGGGCCGCGAGGCGGAGGTAATCGAAATCTTTGAGCGCTGGGGTCTCCATGCCGTGGTGGCTGGCACAGTCATCGCCGACCCGATCGTGCGGATTCTGTTTAAGGGTGATATCGCCGCCGAAATTCCTGCCCTAGCCCTGTCAGAAAATACGCCCATCTACCATCGGGAACTGCTGAGTGAACCGCCCGACTATGCCCAAAAAGCCTGGGCCTGGCGCGAAGACAGCCTGCCTGCCTGCTCCGTGTCAGGGATAGCATTGCCTGACACGGGGGATACTTCCTGGACTGGGATTCTCCACCAGCTCTTGGCCCAGCCCACGATCGCATCGAAAGCCTGGGTCTACCGCCAGTACGACCACCAGGTGCAAAACAACACCGTGCAGCGCCCCGGCCAGGGCGACGCCGCCGTGATTCGCCTGCGCCCTCAGGAGTCGGTGCCCGGCTACCAGCCCGGAGCCGTGGAGCGGGGGCTAGCCGCCACCGTAGACTGCAACGCCCGCTACGTTTATCTAAATCCTTACGAAGGTGCTAAAGCGGCGGTAGCCGAAGCCGCCCGCAACCTCAGCTGTGTGGGGGCGCTGCCCCTGGCGGTCACCGACAACCTCAACTTTGGCAGCCCCGAAAAACCCATCGGCTACTGGCAGCTGGCCGAAGCCTGCCGGGGGCTGGCAGATGCCTGCCGCGAGTTTGAGACCCCCGTGACCGGGGGCAACGTCTCGCTTTACAACGAGACCGTCGATAGCCAGGGCCACCCCCAGCCGATCTATCCCACTCCCGTGGTTGGCATGGTGGGTCTGATTGACGATCTGAGCCGCAGCTGTGGCCAGGGCTGGCAACAGGACGGGGATATCGTCTATTTATTAGGGATTCTGGTAGACCAAACCACAACGGCAGCCATAGCCGACCAACCGCTGATCACCCTAGGGGGGTCAGAATATCTGGCGGCAGTACACGGGCAGGCCACGGGGCACCCTCCCGCCATCGATATGGCCCTAGAGAAGCGGGTGCAGGCGGCCTGCCGCCACGGTATTGCCCAGGGGTGGGTGCGATCGGCCCACGACTGCGCCGAGGGTGGCCTGGCTGTCGCCCTGGCAGAGTCTGCCATTAGCGGTCAGCGCGGTGCCGCAATCCAGCTGTCCTTAGATGCCAGCCAGACCGCTCAACGGTGGGATCGGCTGCTGTTTGGCGAAGGCGGTGCCAGAATTATTGTCTCCGTCAGCCCCGACCACCGGGGGGAGTGGGAGGCCTATCTCACCGAGCCTCTAGCAGGGTTTTGGCAGGGGATTGGTGCCGTACAGGGCGATCGCCTCTCTATCACCAGCCAGGATGGCCAACCTCTGATTGACGATGCGATCAATCTTTTAGCGCAAACCTGGCAAACCGCCATTGAGCAGCGGCTAGCGGCCACCCCAGTGAAAGAAGGCTAGCAGCCCATCACCAATCCCTACCTCACCGACTCTATTCCTTGCTTATAGCTCTATCTCAGGGAAACTAGGGGAAAGAAGCAAGGTGCTATGATCGTTACATGTTAAGAAACCATTAAGTGGGTTAAGGGGGGTTCGGTAGTCTCTAATGCTGTTTTAAAAGCGCTCATTCTATGATGGAGCTGGGGTTCGCATTGGGGCGTAGCTGTGATGAGATAGGGCTACCAAATGCGTTTTCCAGACGTACCTTAAAGTATTGCCCCGTTGCCATTGTGTTCCTACAGCCACCCTGCACCACCAATGACGTTCCCCTCCGACGCTTTCCTAGACGAGTCCTGCGATTCACCCTCAGGTCATCTTGAGGAGCGCCCCGACAAGCCTGAAGAAGCCTGCGGTATCTTTGGCCTCTACGCCCCCGACGAAGAGGTAGCTCGGCTGGCCTACTTTGGCCTGTTTGCCCTACAGCACCGGGGCCAAGAGTCGGCGGGCATCGCCACCTTTAACGCTTCGGGCAGCCACTGCTACAAGCACATGGGCCTGGTTTCCCAGGTGTTTGACGACCACATTCTCAAAGACCTCACCGGGCACATTGCCGTGGGCCACACCCGCTACTCCACCACTGGGTCTAGCCTGGCGTGCAATGCCCAGCCCGCTATGGTGCCTACCCGCCTGGGCGATCTGGCCCTGGCCCACAACGGCAACCTGGTCAACGCCGCCGACCTGCGCGAAGAACTCATCGACCGCAACCACGACCTAGTCACCACCACCGACTCTGAGATGATTGCCTTTGCCCTGGCGGAGGCCGTCAACGACGGGGCCGACTGGGTGAGCGCCGCTGAAACAGCCTTTAACCGCTGCTACGGAGCCTTTAGCCTGGTGATTGGCACCCCCGGCGGCATTCTCGGTGCCCGCGACCAGCAGGGCATTCGCCCCCTGGTGCTGGGGGTGCTGGGCCAAGAGATTCCTGAGGTGGGGCAGCCCGCCCAATACGTGCTGGCCTCAGAAACCTGTGCCCTCGACATCATCGGCGCCACCTACGTGCGCGACATCGCACCCGGCGAACTGGTGTGGATTACCCCCGAGGGGATCAGCTCTCATCAGTGGGCCGCAGCCACCGAGCGCAAACTCTGCGTGTTTGAAATGATCTACTTCTCGCGGCCCGACAGCATTGTCAACGGCGAGAGCCTCTACAGCTACCGCCGCCGCCTGGGCCACCAGCTGGCCAAAGAAGCACCCGCCGATGTGGATTTGGTGATGGCGGTGCCCGATTCAGGGGTACCGGCGGCGATCGGCTTTTCGCAGCAGTCAAAGATTCCCTACGCGGAGGGGCTGATCAAAAACCGCTACGTGGGTCGCACCTTTATTCAGCCCACCCAGTCGATGCGGGAGGTGGGCATTCGCATGAAGCTCAACCCGCTCAAGGACGTGCTGGAGGGCAGGCGAATTTTAATCGTGGATGACTCGATTGTGCGGGGCACCACCAGCCGCAAGATCGTGCAGGCCCTGCGCGATGCCGGGGCGATTGAGGTGCACATGCGAATTTCGTCGCCGCCGGTCACCCACCCCTGTTTCTACGGCATCGACACCGACAACCAAGACCAGCTGATTGCGGCGACCAAATCTCTGGAAGAAATTGCTCAGCAAATCAATGTCGATTCGCTGGCCTACCTGAGCTGGGAGGGCATGCTGCAGGCGACTTACCAAGACCCCAGCAGCTTCTGTTCGGCCTGCTTTACGGGCAAATATCCGGTGGAAATTCCGGAACCGTTCAAACGAGCCAAGCTCAAGTTTGAGGCTAAGGAGCCAGTGGCCACCTGAGGTTGCCTAAATCGGCCCGCTCAGAATACCATCCGCTTAATATACTGGGACTCATGTCAAACCCAGCCAAAGGAAGCGGCTAAACCATGGGCAAGGGCAGAATAGAAGCCTTTAGCGACGGGGTGCTCGCCATCATCATCACAATTATGGTGTTGGAGCTGAAAATCCCCCACGAGGCTGAGCTTACGGCGTTGCGATCGCTGATTCCGGTGTTTTTGAGCTATGTGCTGAGCTTTGTCTACATCGGCATTTACTGGAATAACCACCACCACTTGTTCCAGGCGGTGCGTCGGGTGAATGGCAATGTGCTGTGGGCCAACCTACACCTGCTGTTTTGGCTATCGCTGATTCCCTTTGTGACGGGGTGGACGGGGGAAAACCACTTTGAGGCGCTGCCGGTGGCGTTTTACGGCGGGGTGCTGCTGTGTGCGGCGATCGCCTACTACATTCTCACCCAGGCGTTAATTGCCTGTGAGGGCCGAGACTCGGCCCTGGCGATCGCTATGGGCCGAGACTGGAAGGGCAAAATTTCGGTGGGGATCTATGCGATCGCCATTCCCCTCGCCTTTCTCAGCCCGTGGCTGGCCCTGGCGCTCTACGTCCTGGTCGCTGTGCTGTGGCTGATACCCGATCGCCGCATCGAAAAAGCACTGACCCCTTAGCGGTCAGTAGCGGTCAGTAGCAGGTCAGCCGCTGCTGCAGAGCCTGCTGAGCGGCGGTAGACCGGAGGGCCTGGGCCACCTGCTGGGCGGCTTCGAGCTGCCCCATCTCGGCATAGCGAAGGGCAATGGATTCTAGCAGGGTGCCCCGGTCTAGGGGATCGCG
>JBBSLR010000353.1:0-4121 GCA_038255045.1 Phormidesmidales cyanobacterium | reverse complement strand
TCGGTCGAGCTGCTCGACAACGGTGCGATCGCCCTCTGACTCCACCACCCGGCTGGTCACCACCGTAGGCAAAAATTTGTCGAAGTTACCGTAGTCGGTCAGCACCGCCCAGGCCGCCGCCTGGGTCACCGAGGTGACGGCCATAATTCCGTACTGGCCCTTGCCGCCCTTGACCAGGACCTTGCCCTTGGCCAAAACCGCCCAATCAGCCTCGGTTAGTTTGGCCAGATAGGCCTCAGCTGGCTGAACTTGACGGGACAAACGCGACATAATATTCCAGAGTGCCAGAATTCAATCACTGTAGCGCTAACCCGCCCTGTAGCGCTAACATCCAGCGCCGTAGACCAGATGTATGTACCCAGCCCAACTCGGGATCTGGGGTTTTCCCCCAGGCAAATCTCCCCTTCTGGACTTGGGTGAGGTGTAGTTGTGGTTGGCGATTTTATCTCCCCGATGGATCTTCCCAATGCCCAGTTTTGACGCGGTTCTTGCGGCCTACCGAGATCTACCCCAGCGGGTGCAGAGCCTCATGCTGAGCACCGTCGACGGCGGCGGCCAGCCCCAGGCCAGCTATGCCCCCTACGTGATCGACGATCGCCACCAGATCTATATCTTTACCAGCGGTCTGTCGGCCCATACCGACAATCTCCGCGCCACCGGGCTGGCCAGCGTTTTGCTGATCGAAGACGAGGCCGCAGCGTCCCAGGTGTTTGCTCGCCAGCGCATTAGCTACGACTGTCGCGCCACCCTGCTGCCCCGGGGCAATCTCAGCTGGGAGGTGATCGCCGATCGCTTTGAGCAGCGCTTTGGCGAGATTATCTCGATGCTGCGATCGCTAGAAGACTTTCAAATTTTTTGCCTCAGCCCCCAGGGCGGCCGGTTTGTGATGGGGTTTGGGGCGGCCTACGCCGTCGACCCCCAGCACCTCGGCCAGCTGATCGGCCCACCCCAAACCGGGCCAGACAATGCGGCTCAGCAATAAACCCCTCAGCCGTTGACCAAAATGCCCACCCCCACCAGGGCCACCACCGCCCCGGCGATCGCCCGAGGGCTAACCCGGTCGCCCAGGGCCGCCGCCAGGGGCAGCACAAACAGCGGGCTAGTAGAGGTTAGAGCCTGGGCAACGCCCGTGGCCGCATACTTGAGGGCGGTCTGCTGGAGATAGATGGCCAGGTAGGTGCCCAAGACCGCCGCCAGGGCCACCCCGGCCATTAAGCGGGGCGATTTCAGCGATCGCAGCGGCCCGGCTACCGGCCCCTGGTAGCGCAAAATCGCCAGAATAATCACCACGCCACCCCCCAGCCGCAGCAGCGAACTCCACATCGGGGCCACCTCGGTATCGGCTAGCACCGCCCGCGACATCACCGCGCCCAGGGCCTGGCCCAGGGCCGCCAGCACCCCGTAGATGATGCCTCGTGAGTCGGGTTTGGCCTGGCCCGCCGCCCCCGGCACCCGTTCGGCAATTACCCACACCACCCCGGCCAGGGTGAGCGCCATCCCCAGCCAGGCGCCAGGGCCCAGGGCCTCTTGCAAAAACACCAGGGCCAGCAGGGCGGCCAGGGGCGGGGCCAGGGTCTCTAGCAGCAGCGCCCGCCGGGGGCCAAGGCGATTGATGGCGGCAAAGTAGGCGGTGTCACCCAGGCCAATGCCCACCACGCCGCTGAGGGCCAGTAGCCCCACCGCCTGCCGGTCTAAGCCCGCCCGGCTCTGCCCCACCAGCACCAGGGTGAGCGCCAGCAAAATGAGGGCGATCGCCCCTTTAGCCAGGTTGAGCACCAGGGGCGACAGCGCCTTGCCCAACCGGCCAAACATCACCGTGGCCAAGGCCCACAAAAAGGCTGCCGTTAGCGCCGCTAGTTCACCCGCCATAGACCCTCAGCTAGAAATGTGATCAGTAATGCCACCATATCGGAACCCAGCGGCTCCCTTGCGCCAGACCTATTGCGCCAAGCCTATTGCGCCAGACAGCCAGGGCCAGATTTCGGCAACAAAATCTGTAGAGCCAGCCGTTGAGCGCCGGATTCTGATAACAGAATCTTTACACTTCTGCTCCGGGATTGTACTGATCGAAGTCTTTACCTCTGTAGAGAGAACCAAGACCAAGGGAGTTCACCCCAAGAGAACCCAGCCAGTCTGCCCCTCCTAGGAAGTTTGAGTTATGCGCATCTGGGCATTAGCATCATGCGGTGGCCTGCTGGCCCTGGCGGCCTGTAGTGCCGAGCAATCCAATACCCCCAACCCCAGCGCGGCCCCGCCCGACGGCGACGATGCCGCCCAGGTGACGGCTCGCTCAAGGGCAACCGCCTCTCGCCCCACCGCTCGGCCAGATGTGCGCTCTGGCCAGAGCTTACAGAACCGCGCCCGGCTTAGCCCATCGGTGTCTAGACCCTCAAGTACGGCGCAACAGCCGCCGTCCTCAAGCCAGTTGCGAGAGCGCGTGCAGCGTCTGCGCGCCCAGCATGGCACCCGCCTGGCCCCCAGCACTCCGCCGAAGACGACGCCCGCCCCCCAGGTTACCAATATCCCGCTTTATACCAGTCTTCAGGCGCCGACGCCCCAGGCCGCCCAGCCCCTGACCATTGGGTCGAGTTTTTCAAGTGAGAACTCGACCCCTGAAAATTTCACCGGGCGCCTAGAGAATGCTCCGCGATCTGTCTCAGCATCGCAACCGCCAGCGGCCCTGCCCAATACACCGGCTGCGCCGGTGTTGAGTGCCCCCCTAAACGACACCGCCACTGACCTTAGGTCAGTGGAAACCGCCACCGTGGCCCGCAGCTATCCCGTTGCGCCGCTGCGTCACCAGGGCCACAGCAGTCGCTTCCAGCGGCAGACCGTGGTGCTCACGGCCCCCGCCGCCCCGGAGTTTACGGTGGCCAGAGTCCACGGCGGTACCCCTGCCCCGGCGATCGCGTCCCCGGAGGTTGCTACCGGTCTGGCGGAGCCGACCGAGGTAAGGTCGCCCCTAGAAACGTCACCTCCGTCGGCCCCAATCGCCGCTCTTGATGAAGCAACTTTGTCCACCGCGGTTTCGCCTATCTCAGCTAAGGCCCCAGAGACAGCCCCAGAGACAGCCCCAGAAACAGCACCAGGGGCTGCAACCGCCCATCAATCCAGCAGTAGCGCTGCCCTCACCCTAGCCCGCCAGCGCCCCGTTGATATCACCCCAGGCGGTGCCGGGGCACACCGGAGTGGGGGCACAGAGCCTAATCTGGCGGCTGCCTCGCGGGCATCTGCACAATCTAGGGCTACGCCACGCCCGGTCCCTGCGGCGATCGCCGACCGACCCGCCAGGCCCGTCGCCCTGCCCGAAAGCCTGCCCCTCAGCCCAGTAGCCCCACGCCTCAGCTCCCCGAATCTAGAGAACAATTCCGCCCAGGGCGACCAAGACGGTAGCGCGACCCGTCCCGAGGTCGCCCCTAGTTTGGGTCAGTCACCCCTGGCTGAGCTGGCCGCCGCCGCTGCGTCCGCCCCTGAAGGCCCCGCCGCCGCCGCCCATGTCAGCCAGGCCGCACCAGAAACCCTGCGGCTCGCCATCCCTGGCGAAAACCCCAAAAACTTGATTGCCGCCTACTGCCTGACGGCCAGCGGAGTTGCCCTGCCGCTGGGGGGTGAGGCTCAGGGATCAACCGCTCCCCGGCCCCAGTTCAGCCCCTCTAACCAGGCCGATGCTAGCCTTGACCTGGGGGTCAACCCCGACAAAGGTGAGTTAACAGCAACCCTCTGCCAAGAGGCCTCATCCCCGGCCCCAGCCCCTGAATCTACCCTAGAGCCAGCGTTGATCGCGAACTAACCCGTAGCCCCAGGTAGCCCGCCCGCCTAGCAACCCACCATCCACCCAGGCTATGGTGAGTGAGAAGGCCATACCGGGGATCGCCACAGGCCATGTATCTGCATGACTAAGACCAGGGGTAAGGGTTTCCGATGATGTGTCTGCATTGGCATAGGGGGTCGGCCAATACCATGGGGGTGTTTACCGCAGGGCTGCGCGATCGCTTCCGCACCCTGGCCCCCGACCTGCGCGGCTATGGTCGCAGCCAAACGCTATCGCCCTTTGACCTCGAAGACAGCCTCACCGACCTGGTAGAGCTGCTCGACGCCCTGGGCATTGAGCGCTGCCTGGT
>JBBSLR010000352.1:0-4133 GCA_038255045.1 Phormidesmidales cyanobacterium | reverse complement strand
GAACCCTGACGCTGAGGTGCTGGGGATCGATCTGAGTGAGCGGGCGATCGCCACTGCCACCGAGCGCTGCCGCCGGTCTGGGGCCACCAATGTTCAGTTTCGCCAGCTCAGTATCTATGATGTCGACCAGATCGAGGGCGAGTTCGACTGGATCAACTGCGTCGGCGTCATTCACCACCTGCCCGACCCCTTAAAGGGGCTGCAAGCGCTGGCGACCAAGCTGGCCCCAGGCGGATTCATTCATCTATTTGTCTATGCCGCCACTGGTCGGTGGGAAATTTCGCTGATGCAGCGGGCGATCGCCCTAGTGCAGGGCAGCCAGCGGGGCGACTACCGCGACGGGGTGCAGGTGGGGCGGCAAATATTTGCCAGCCTGCCCGAGGGCAACCGGCTCAAGCAGCGAGAGCGCGATCGCTGGGCGATGGAAAACCACCGCGACGAATGCTTTGCCGACATGTACGTCCACCCCCAGGAAGTTGACTACACCCTCGACAGCCTGTTTGAGCTAATTGATGCCTCAGGTCTGGAGTTCGTCGGTTTCTCGAACCCCCAGGTGTGGCAGCTCGCCCGCCTGCTGGCGGCAGACTCAGCCCTGCTAGAGCGGGCCCAGCAGCTCTCCAAACCAGACCAGTATCGCCTGGTGGAGCTGCTCGACCCCGAGATTACCCACTTTGAATGGTTTTTGGCCCGTCCCCCCTATGCCCCGGTGACCTGGGAGAACGATGCCGATCTGCTGTCCGCCATCCCCACCCGCAACCCCTGCATGGAGGGCTGGCCCAGCCAGAGCATTTTTGACCACAACTACCAAATCATCTCCTTAGATGCGAAGGAGTTTGAGCTGTTGCAGGGGTGCGATCGCAACCACAATCTAGAGGCCGGTCAGGTGCCAACCCCCGTTGCTGGGCTAATTTCCCAAACCGGAGTCAACCTAGACACCCTGCGCCAGCTGCATCAGCGGCAGCTGATCCTGTTGCGATCGCCCCAGCAAGATCCACAAACTTAGGCAGAGGATAGCGAATTTACTTTTTGGAAACGTCTATTAAGTATTATTGCCGTGATATGATCTTCAACGGCCTGTTAGCGCAGGCGAAACCCTCTACGGCTAAGGATTAGGCGCTTTCGTGGCCCCATTTCCCTCCGAACACATGCCCTCCGAACACATGCCTTCCGAACACACTGGCCCTGTTGCCCAGGTTGAGTCAGAGGTAGACCCCGGTCAAGCCGATGGTCAAGCTCTCCCGACCGCCTCGGCGACCGCTATGGAAGAGTACTATCAGCTTCAGCAAAATCTGCTGCTGACTACCCTGGCATTCGCTGGCGTAATTTTCCTCAGCACCTGGATGGCCTACTCTCTACCAATTGCTCTCAATTATTTAATAGGAGCGTGCGGCGGTGTGGTTTACTTGAGGATGTTGGCAAAAAGCGTGGCCAGCCTTGGGCGCGGCAGCGCCAAGCTTGGCAGCGGTCGATTGGCCCTTGTGGTCGGTCTGGTGCTAGTGGCTACCCAGTGGCAGCAGCTTCAGGTCGTACCCGTTTTTCTTGGGTTTTTGACCTACAAGGGGGCGTTGATTGCCTACACCCTCTGGACTGCGGTGCTGCCAAAATCAACCGCTGAGTCTTCCCAGATATCTGGGTCGCCTTAGATTTTTTGATTTTCTAGCATAGCATGCTTTTTTCTGGCAAGTCTTGAGGAAAGTCGATTTAAGAGATGGCGCTCACTATGTTAACGATTCATCCCTTAGTTCTGGCAAAGCTAGAAGTTGGTGAGCATTTGTACTGGCAGGTCGGTGGCCTTAAGCTCCATGGCCAGGTGTTTCTGACCTCTTGGTTTGTCATCGGTGCCCTGCTGCTGGTGTCGTTCTTAGCCACTCGCAATATCCAGCGGATACCCTCTGGCCTCCAGAACTTTATGGAGTACGCCCTGGAATTCATCCGCGACCTGGCCAAAAACCAGATTGGGGAAAAAGAGTACCGGCCCTGGGTTCCCTTTGTCGGCACCCTGTTTCTGTTTATCTTTGTCTCTAACTGGTCTGGGGCACTGATTCCGTGGAAGCTGATTCATCTGCCGTCGGGTGAACTGGCCGCCCCCACCAATGACATCAATACCACCGTGGCGCTGGCGCTGCTGACCTCCCTAGCCTACTTCTACGCCGGGTTTAGTAAGCGCGGGTTGGGGTACTTTGCCAAGTACATTGAACCCACCCCAATCTTGCTCCCCATCAACATTCTGGAAGATTTCACCAAGCCTCTCTCCCTAAGTTTCCGTCTGTTTGGAAACATCCTGGCCGATGAATTGGTGGTCGCTGTGCTGGTTTTGCTGGTACCTCTTTTCGTACCGCTGCCGGTTATGGTCTTGGGTTTGTTTACCAGTGCCATTCAGGCGCTGATCTTTGCAACCCTGGCTGCGGCCTACATCGGCGAGGCCATTGAGGGCCATGGTGGCGAAGAGCATGGATGACCCCGAAGTGATTGCTCTTGGGGGCATCCAGTTTGTATTGGCTGGTAGGGCAGGTGCTGCCAGCCGACGTGGTTCTAGAGCCACATCCACAAGAAACGCTGATCGCGCGTTGTCTACGACCTGATTAACGAGTTGTTGATTGTTCAAATCGAGGTAAAGACATGGATCCTAATGTTGCCGCCGCTTCCGTAATTGCCGCCGCTCTGGCCGTTGGCCTGGCCGCTATCGGCCCTGGCATTGGTCAAGGTAATGCAGCTGGTCAAGCGGTAGAAGGTATTGCCCGCCAGCCCGAGGCTGAAGGCAAGATTCGCGGCACCCTGCTGCTCAGCTTGGCGTTCATGGAAGCGCTGACCATCTACGGTCTGGTGGTGGCCCTGGTGCTGCTGTTCGCCAACCCCTTCGCGTAGATCAACCGGGCTAGGGGAAGGCTCAACGCCTTTCCCTGCCTATCGAATTTAGGCTTTTCGCTTTGTAGTGCTGGCCCTGGGCCGATTTAAAGGGCATACCCACCATGACAAATTTTGTTTGGCTATTGGCGGTCGAAGCCGCTGAGGCCGTTGAAGAAGGCGGCGGTCTCTTTGACCTTGACGCCACCCTGCCGCTGATGGCGGTGCAGTTTGTGCTGTTGGCAGTGGCCCTCAACGCCCTGTTTTACAAACCCCTGGGCAAAGTTTTAGATGAGCGCGATGGCTACATCAGCTCCAATCAGGTTGATGCGGCAGAACGCTTAGCCAAGGCTGAGAAAATTGCCAAGCAGTATCAGCAGGAGCTAGCCGAAACTCGTCGCCAGGCCCAAACAGTGATTGCCGAAGCCCAGGAAGAGGCCCAGAAAATCGCCGCTCAAACCGTTGCCGCTGCCCAGCAAGAGGCTCAGGCTCAGCGAGAGCAGGTGCAGGGGGAGCTAGATGAGCAAAAAAATCAGGCGATGGCCACCCTAGAGCAGCAGGTGGATGGTCTGAGTCAGCAAATTTTAGACAAGCTGCTGGGCGCTTTAGCGGTCTAGGCTATCGGTGATGAATCGGCGGTTTACCCCCAGAGCTGCCCCGCGTCGTTGACGGAAAGTAGGGATATGACTATTGGTTGGTTGTTAGCGGTGGAAGAAGGTGGAGTTGGTCTGGATTTCAATATCCTGGAGACTAACCTGATTAATCTGATCATTATTATTGGCGTGTTGTATTACTTCGGCGGCAAGTTTTTAGGGAAGACTCTATCGACTCGTCAGGCGGAGATTAAGACAGCAATCACCGAGGCTGAGCAGCGCAAGCGAGAGGCCGCTGCCGCCCTGGCAGAGCAGCAGCAAAAGCTGGCTCAGGCCCAGGAGGAAGCCAAAAAGATTTTGGCCGATGCTCACACCACAGCAGAGCGTGCCCGCGAATCTATTTTGGCTCAGTCTCAGACTGACGTAGAGCGCATGCGGGCCAGCGCGGCCCAAGACCTTACCTCCCAGGAGGCTCGGGTGATGCGAGAGCTACAGCAGCGAATTGCGGCCCTGGCCATTGAGCGCAGTGAAGCGGCTCTACCCGGCCAGCTCAACGACGACCTGCAGCGGCGTCTGGTTGACTCCAGCATTGCCCTGCTCAAAGGAGAATAGCCATGAACGACACAACAGTAAGTTCAGAAATTGCTGGCCCCTACGCTAAGGCGCTGATGTCTGTGGCTGAGGATAACAACGCTG
>JBBSLR010000351.1:0-4138 GCA_038255045.1 Phormidesmidales cyanobacterium | reverse complement strand
ATCAACGCTGACACTTTGGGTTGGTCAATACCTAAAAGCTCTGCCGCCTCAGCTTGAGTCATTTTTTGGCTGGCAACAATGCCGCCAATCTTGCGGGCAAGTTCTGCTTTAACCAACAATTCGTCTGGGTTTTCTAGCCCTAAATCTGCGAATATATTGCCGCTGCCTGTTTGAACTCCAATGGGTTCGGTCATATCATCTTGATCCTTTTAACTACTGTAATTTTCTAGATAGTGGTCTTGGGCACGTTTAAGCCTTGCCTCAATCAATTCGATATCTTGTTTAGGAGTCGCAATACCCTGCTTAGACTTCTTTTGAAAGGCGTGTAGGATGTAAAGCACACCAGCTAGTTTTACGGTGTAAACGGCTCGGTAAGTATCTCCGTCAAAGTTTTCTACAACTTCAAGCACCCCAGATCCCTTGAACCCTTTAAGTGGTTTGGCTGAAGGGTGTTTCTCACCACATTGGGCTAAGTACAAGGCGTACCCAATATCTTGCCGCACCTCATCTGGGAACTCCTTCAGATCTTCAAGAGAACTGCCTAGCCATTTAACTGGCTTTATCAATGCACTCATACTCTCAGTATGCTAGTTTTGGCATAGGACGTCAATTAACCCCGTGAAGCCAAGTCTCTTAAAAAAGCTGGCTATAGATGCCTACACCAAGTCCATCTCGGGACTGATGGTTTTACCACAGGCAGAACTCCACTTCTGAACCTGGATGCGGTGTATGGTGGCTCAGGAATCAGCTACATCTAATGAAACGTGGCAAAATGCGTGCGATCGCCCCTATCCCACTCCCGCCCCAATGGAAATTGACCCCGAGCTGTTAGACCCCTCGACTCGCTACAAGCTGCTGATTGGCAGCGTCGTGCCCCGGCCGATCGCCTTTGTCTCTAGCCTGTCGCCCGAGGGGGTGGCCAACCTGGCCCCCTTCTCCTACTTCAATGCTGCGGGCCACAAGCCCCTGGCGCTGATGTTTAGCATTAGCCTCAAGCCCGACGGCAGCGAAAAAGACACTCTGCGCAACGTGCGCCCCCCCAGCGAAGGCGGCACGGGCGAATATGTGATCAACCTGGCGGTGGAATCCTACGCCTACCAGGTGGCGGAATGTGCCGAGCCGCTGCCCTACGGCGAGTCAGAGTTTGACTATGTGAATCTGTCGCCCGCCCCCAGCCGGGTGATTCAGCCGCCCCGGGTGGCCGAGTCGCCCGTGGCCTTTGAGTGCCGCACCCTGCAAATTGTGCCGGTGGGCGAGTTTCACATTGTGATTGGCCAGGTGGTGCACCTGTTTGTCCGCAACGACGTGCTGGGCGAAAACAACCACATTAATGTGGACAAAGTGGGGGCGATCGGGCGGATGGCGGGCTACGAATACTGCCGCACGGGCGATCGCTTTGCAATTCCCAACGGCTTCCCCAAGTAGCCGCAGGTCTAGCCCGAATTATTCACTAGAAATTATTCACTAGAACAGAAGTCGAAGGCTGTCATTCCTGCGCAGTGCCTGCCCCCGCGCAGGCGTGGGGCGAGAATCCAGTCGGGAGTTTGGGATTACAAAGTTTTGGTTTCTAGCGGCAAAAACACCGTCAGCACTTCGCCCGCCTGGGGGCGCTGCCGCACAATCAGCTTGCCGCCCAGGGCCTGAAACAGGTTTTTGGTGGCGTTGAGGTTGAGGCTGAGACCGCCGGTCTCGGGCTGAAACATCAGCAGGTGCCCCAGCGCCTTAAAGGGCGATGAGAAGGGGTCAACCTGGGGCTGAGCTTCGCTGCCCTCGGGGGGCAGTGACTGAAACTGAAGCTTGAGCTGGTGCCCAGCTAGGGTCACCGCCAGGGCAATGTGGCTGTAGGGGGGCAGGCTGTGGGTAAAGCGGTCGATTAACCCGGTGAGCACCTGGGTGAGCATGGCCGGGTCGGTGTTGACCATCGGCAGGCAGGGGGGTACATTCACCGTCAGGCTGAGGTTGCGGCGGCTGGCCTGCTGCTGCCAGCGGGGAATGGCGTCGTCAAATAGCTGGTTGAGGGAGATGGCCGACAGGGGCGATCGCGGCCTCGCCGTCCGGTCGGTCTCTAGCTCTACGGCGCGAAAGATCAGGCTGAAGCGGTCAATCTGCTGGGTACATTCGCGGTCGATCTGCCGCAGGCGCTTGGCGGCTTCTTCGCTGGTGTCTTTGCGCTTGAGCAGCGATCGCGTCAGGGTGCGAATGGTGGTCAGCGGCGTGCGAATTTCGTGGGCCATCGCCTTCAGCAGCTCGGTGTCGGGGCTGTCTTGGGGGGGCGATGGTTCTGGCTCGGCAGCAGCTTGGTTTTTCTGAGTTCTTTTTGCCTGAGCCTCTGCCCGAGGCGCAAAGCTGGGCCGAGGCTCAAAGCTGGGGCTGGCGTCGGTTTGAAAGGCCGCCAGGGTAGGGCGGGCGGGCAGTGCCAGCATGGCTGAGGCCGATTCCTGGAGTTGGTGATCGGGTGCTGCCTGCCCGTGGCGCAGCTGGGCCATCAGCAGGTGGCTGTAGCGAGTCACCAGGCGATAGTCGGGCACCACTGGGGGAAACTGGTCGATCAGGCAGTCTAGCGCTGGCAGCAGCGGCGGGCGACTGGCGGCGATGCGATCGCGCAGCTGCTGCCAGCCCTGGCCCACCACCTCTGGGTCAAAAGAAAACTGAAACTGAGGCCGCCCCTGGCGATCTTGTCCGAGCACCAGCAGCAGGCTAAAACGTCGGGTCAGCAGCAGACAAAAGCGCTCCGTCAGCAGCGGGTCGCTGCCGCCCAGCGGCACCATCTGCAAGTCACAGGTGGCGCCTGCATGGCCCTGGCCCGGCAGCAGCGGGCGGGCCACCGACAAAATTTGCTCTAGGGGTGCGGGCACCAGCAGCCAGTGAGACAGCCGCTGCCCCATGAGGCGATCGGGCAACACCGGGAACGGCCCTGAGAGCACCCCTCCCATCAGGGGAAATAAATCGCTAGCGCCCGCACTCTCTAAACCCGCACTTCCTGACCCTGCGGCTGGGGGCAACTCGATCAGCAGCTTAATCAGGGCGGTGAGACCGCCTAGCCACTCTTGCTCGGCCTGCCGATGGGCCTGGGACGAAGCGCCCGATCTATCGGCAAGCAGGTCTAGGCCATTCCCCTGGCTGCCATGGGCTACCCCCGCCCCTGGACCAGGGGCAAGCGGCGGCTCATTGAGCAAGGGGCTTAGGGGTAGAAACGTCTGCACCAAGGAGTTACCTGTCTCTGCAATAGGCTAGCTATGGCTCACGGGCCACAATTGGCAGGTTGCCCACGCAAGGCAACCCAGCTTCTATTACGAGACTAAGCCTTTGGCGAAGATTGATCTATGGGTAGAACCGAACGAAAACCCGGCCATGCCGCCATAGCTCTCTGGGCCTCTAGCCAAACCAGCTAGACGGAACGGCCTCGGCTTCGACCCGTTCAGCACTGGGGCGATGTCGCCAAATCTCAGGCCGACCCAGCAAAGCATCAAGGCCCTGGTGAATCAGCCGATTGATCTGATCATGCTGCTCAGCGGAATAGCATTTTCCGGGCGATTCGAGGCCGTAGGCCGCGCCACTGTCCATGGTGACATAGACTACCGGCAGCCGAGCCAGCACGTAGGCCGCTAGCTTTTGTCGCAGTTCAGGGACGGCAAAAATCTGGCGATATTCGTATAGCGGGTAGGCGGCTAAAATGTCGTCGATTTTATCTGTCACAATCGGCAAAGTTAGGTTGACGATGGTGTGGGTCATTGGCGTTAAGCTCCAGGAATATTAGGGGTTGAGCGCAAAGCTAATTACGGGTTGTTCGGGCTAGGGATCGGGCTAAAAAGCGGAGAAAGAGCTGTAATCAGGGTCTTAGAGCTACAAAAATCAGCTTGTTGACGCCCCGACTCAGCGCAGAAGCTGTTTTGAACCAAAGGTCAAATGCAGGGATTGAAAAAATCTGAATATTGTCAGTACTACCCGTCTCCAGCCACCTTTAGCTATTCCCCATAAGTAGGTGGAACGAATTAAATGTAAAACCACTGTAGGATGGGTTAGCGCAGCGTAACCCATGCCAGATAAGAGTTTGATGCGTTACGGCTATGCCTAACACATCCTACTTACGATTCTGCCGACCTACTTAAGGTGCGCAGCAATGACGGTGGCTCTATCT
>JBBSLR010000350.1:0-4139 GCA_038255045.1 Phormidesmidales cyanobacterium | reverse complement strand
GTTTGTACGGGGCGCTGCCTGACCAAAAGGGCGGAAAAACATCGCGCACCACCACCGTCGTAACCACCATAGAAATGGCTGCACTAATGGGCACAACGCTTCCCCAGCCAGCCCCTAGCCCGTAGGCCAGCAGCAGCACCACCACCCCGACCAAGGGCAAGGGCGCAGAGAACGCCGCCAGCCACCAGCCCCATAGACCCACCCCCAAACCCAGTGCCGCCAATCGCCAGATAAGAGAGACTGCCGCCCTGATCTTCATTGCATAATTACCTAGTAGTCTGCCAAGCTAAAGGTGACGGGTTAGTGGGGGTTTAAGGTGTTCGGTTCACGGTGTCCGGTTTAAGGCAGGTCGTGAACCTGAAACCGGACACCGTGTACCCTGAGTCATTTGCGCTTGTCACCATCAGCTTGGTCAAGTACTAGAACAAAATTAAGATGGGCACAGGCCAAGCAAACTATTGGTTGACTCTAACTATCTATCGACGTTTCTGCCGTTGAACCCTAGCCTAAGGGGCGAACAAAACATACTATTCACACAGTCTTAAAGCTAGTTCACCCGCGATGAAGCCCTATCAGACTGTTCCCATCTGCGATCGCAGCGAACCCCTGGTGCCGATTCCCCCTGGGCAATTTGCGATCGTGCAGCCTCACCCCTACCAGGTGCTGGGGGCACCCTACGGCCACCAGTCGCCCTACTGCCTGCGCGAGGGGGTGCTGGCAGCGCTAGTTGAGGCGCAGAGGGGGCTTCAGCAGCAGCGCCCCGGCTGGCGGATGCAGATTTTTGATGCTTTTCGCCCCCTGGCGGTGCAGCGGTTTATGGTGGAGCACACCTTTCTAGAGCAAGTTAGGGCGCGGGGGTGGTCTGGGGATGCTCTCACCCCAGACCAACGCGAGACGGTGATGGCCGAGGTGGTGCAGTTTTGGGCCTGGCCCAGCGATGACCCGGCCACGCCGCCGCCCCACAGCACCGGGGCGGCGGTAGATATCACCCTGGTGACGGCCTCTGGAGAAGTGGTGGATATGGGGTCGCCCATTGACGAGGTATCGCCGCGATCGCACCCCGACCACTTTGCCCCCAGCGCTGTGCCTGCCGAGCAAGCCTTTCACGCCCACCGCACCCTGCTCAACCGGGTGATGGAGTCGGCGGGGTTCCGCCGCCACCCCCAGGAATGGTGGCATTTTTCGCTGGGCGATCAGCTCTGGGCCTGGCTGCGGCGGCAGGAGACCGGCAGCGACAAGTTTTTGGCCCACTATGGGCGCGCCTCGGTAGACTTGTGGGTACAGTGATATCAGCGGCTGCGGCCACACTCTGAGTCTGCATTAGAGGGCGGCCACACTAAAGGAGTGAGCGACCATGAACGGGGCAACAAAAGGGGCAATGAACGGGGCAATGAAACTTAGGTCATGGATACAGCTGCCTGCGATCGCTCTGCTGGCGGCCTTTGCCCTGGCGGCTCCGGCTCGGGGCCAGTCCACCAATCCCCTGCAAGCCTCGCTACAGCTGGCGGTCTGCCTCAACGACTGGGATAACGCGATCGCCCACGCCCGCCAGCTCGAACAAGTTCCCGGCCTGCCCGTCAAGACCCGCGCTGAGCTGGTGGGGTTTCGTCGCCAGATGCAGCTGTTTCGCCAAAATCAGACCGTGGTCAGCCCCATCGATGGCTGTGAACCCGTGCTAGCCGGGTTTGGCCTACCCGGCTACACCGGTCGCCCCCTCGATTTTGATCGAGGGGTGTACTCCAGCGTCGGTGGCGGCAGCCCCAGAGTCGCCTCTGACCAAACCCTGCGTCAGTACGAAGCCCTCTGGCAGGCCGGGCTGGGCGTGACCGACGACACCCCCTTAGCCCCCCTGGCCGAGGCCCAGCGCGTCAACACCCGCAGCGGCAGCGGCGTCACCACCGGGGCGGTCAGCCGCCGCATTGACATCTATGCCTTTCTGGGTGCCCAGGGCGACAGCGCCGACCTAGATTTAACCGTCATTCAGCAGCGCCGCGGCCTGCTCTACACCGACGATGCCGCCCTGCTGTGGTTGTTTGATGCCGAAGGCCGCCTGCTGGCCGAAGCCCGCACCACCGCCGCCCGCCCACCCCGCCTAGCAACCGTCCCCCTGTCTGCCACTGGCGTATACTACGCCGCCGTCACCACCCCCCAGCACCGCCCCGTGCTCGACGCAGATGGGTTGATCACCGGCTGGCAAGGCATCGGCACCAGCGCCATTACCTACACCCTCACCCTCAGCGGGCTAACCCCATCGCCCCAGCTCGGCCAGCCGTAGCCAAAATTCAAAGGTTTGAATTTTGGCTACGGCTGTCGGCAAATGCCAAACACCGACGTAAACCCGTGCAAAAAGGTGGTCTGCCCCACCGGGCCGATCTCGCCACCGCAGAAGAAGCCCCCTAAAGATAGCCCCGGCAGGTACTGAGCAAACAGGCCAGAGTCAAAGTTGGCCTCGTCGTAGAGGCCCTGCCCCCGGCCCCCGCAGGCAAACATCAGCGCCCCCGCTGGCGCTGTGCCCCCGAGCGACTGCTGCTGGTAGCGCTGCAGCAAGCTTTCTAGATCTTTGGCGGAGGTGCGAGCATCGCGCAGATGAAACTGCACCCGCTGGCCGGGGCGCAGGCGATCGCCCACCGCGATCGCGCCCATTTTGGGGTCTACCCCCAGCAGCGTGCGAATCAAAAAGTCGCCTGACTCCAGGGTGAGCTTAAAGCTATCTTGAGCGATACCAATAAACAGCGAACTTTGGGCCAGCTGGCGCTCGTCTTCGGGCAGGGTCTCAAACAGCGCCTGCAATAGCTCCAGGGGCGGGTGGGCGGCGTCGCCGTCGTTGGGGTCGCCCAGGGTCAGCAAGATATTGCGCTCGGCTTTGGCCACCCGGTACACCGGTCCGATCGGTCGGCACCCCTGGGCCACAATGGTGTCGAGCACCAGCGGCCCCGAGAGGGCGACCCCGACAATGCCTTCGGTGTGGTAAGCGCGATCGCAGAACAGCCCGCTGTGGCGGTTAAACCCATCGACGCTGGCCAGCCCGCCGATCTTCACCCCGCTGGGGTAGGCAAAATCTAGCCCCTGCAACAGATCAGTCACCCTCGACGAAAACGGGTCAGCCATCAAAATAAACTGCGGATCTTGCCCTGGGGCCACCCCCACCAGTTCCGTCCAGGCGTCGGGGGGGCTGTCTAGATCCGGCAGGTCATCCGCCATGAAATGAAAGGTTTGCACCGATACCCCCGGCAGCGTCGCCACCGTCAGGCTCAAAGCCGGGACATTCTCTAGCTCCTGGGGCTGCCCCTGGGCATCCATACCGACAATGCCGCCACCGCTGCACCCCACCAGGGCCGTTAGCGGCAGCAGGTCTTGCAGCAGGGGCAGCAGGCGGGCAAATTCACTGGTAAACGACGACGAAATAAACAAGATGCCCAGGTCAGGGGCCTCTGGCAACCGCCCCTCTAGCTGCGCCACCACATCCCTCACCGCCGCCTCTAGCGACGGCTGGGTAGACACAGCGTTGGCCCACGCCATGGCGGCGGCCTCTGATGGGGGAATAGTGGTCATCGGGTCAGGCCCCTCGTTAGTGGTTACAGTCTAGATCGGATCGCCCATTGCTCCGGCAATAGGGCCGCGACGTTTTCACAATCGGCCTGGGATGTCTTAAGGAGGTCTCTAGGAAAGAAAATACCCCCAGGTAGGGGCGCAGAGCCTGCGTCCTTAGGAGGCAGCAAAATCCTTGGGTATTTTCGTTGCCAGAATTGCCCCAAGCAAACTGGCTAGCGCCACACTACCCCCAGCTCTAGCGGAGAACGGTAAACTAGAGTAGTAAGTATTTATACTGCATGATTTATACTGCACGCTGCATTCACCCAATCATGGTAGGCCGCCGCTGGGGCGCAACCCCTGGTCATCAAGGATGATGCCCGCCCCTGTCGGGGTACGGTTTTCATCGCCAGGCCCCCCAAAAGGGTGAAGTATACTGACTCTGGGGTCAGAATTATCCTTTCAAACTAGAGGGCTGATCTACGCTATTCCCCAGGTCGCAGCCTCCCACAGCAGTTGTTTACCCACCATATAAGGACGGACATGAGCGAGAACATCAAACAGCGCATTGAGCAAGAAATCGAAGGTGCCCGGGCCGCCTGTGATAC
>JBBSLR010000349.1:0-4164 GCA_038255045.1 Phormidesmidales cyanobacterium | reverse complement strand
GTCGCGCCCTATGTCGCGCCCTATGTCGCGCCCTATGTCGCGCCCTATGTCGCGCCCTATGTCGCGCCCTATGTCGCGCCCTATGTCGCGCCCTATGTCGCGCCCTATGTCGCGCCCTTGGCCCGGCACCATCTGGGGCAGGTGCCGGGCCACCACCTGCTGAGCGCAGGTGCTCAGAAAGGCTTGAATCCAGCTTTCATCGGTAAAGGTGAGCCAGTCGCCTAAGACCCCAGTGACGCCACCGGGGCCTTCGACCAACGTGTTCGCAAAGTCATCAAGGGTAAAGCCTGAGGCCGTAACCACGGCACTCTGTTTACCCCCCGGCGGCAGATACAGCGCCTTGGGCACAGCGTCGCTGGCCTCAGCGTAGGGCTGGGGCTGGCCCTGGGCTTCCATTTCAGCCAGGTGCAGGCGCAGGTGCAGGGTGGCGGGCTGCCAGGGCTGGAAGGGACGCAGAATTTCGACTGGGCAGCCGGCGCCCTGGAGGGCGGTGAGCCTGGGCTGGGTGTAGGCCACCAGTTCAGCCATGCGCCTGAGCAAATCGCCGCAGAGTATGGGCTGGCTGTCGAGGTCATTTTCTAACAGGCGAATCTCGGTGGTCTCGGGCAGGTAGAGGGGCGGCTCCGGGTCAGTTTGGGTCACGAGGTCGAGGGCGTAGCTGGCCTCGTCGAGGGCGAGCACGAGCACTGGCACCAGCCGCACAACCTGGACCGCCCCCTGGGCACTGGTGCTACAGACCCGAGCCTGCACCCCTTCGATCAGGCGCATGATTTCATAGCTGCTGCTGGCCAGCAGCCACAGGAGGTGAGGCACCAGGGCAGACAGTGGAATCAGCGTGCTAGGAGCTGGAGTATAGGTCTGCCCCAGGTCGTCTAAAACCTCCAGCAGTTCTCCAGTTTCTTCGCTGAGGTAGAGGGCTAGGTTCTCTGGGGTTTGGGGCAGGTCGGCGGGCCAGCCGCCGGTGGGCGATCGCAGCGCCATACTCTGCCCCACCAGCTGCTGTAGAGCCGCCGCCACCGTCGGCACCTGCGCTAAGGGCGGATGCCCGATCGCCAAGGGAGCCATGCGGCACACCGTGTTACTGAGGGTCGAGGCCGTTGCGCCCGGCAGGCCCGCCGGTTCAGACGGCAACCAGGGGGTGAGAGAACGCACAGCGGATGAAACCATAGCAGCGGCCCGCGCAGGGAGTGAGGGATCTCCCTAGAGAGTGCCTATTTCTGCGGCAAAATCCACAGGGCGTTGCAAATCTATGGGACGCAGCAATGCTCTAGACGATGGCCCCGCTGCATTTTAGCTCAGTGCCTTTGGCTTACCAGGCGACGTAGGGCAGTTGGGCCACCCTGGCGCGAATGGTGGCAGCATTGGCCACCAGCTGACCGCAGGCATCCCAGGTGCCGGCCAAGAAGGTCTGCCGCACGCCCTCGGGCATGACCACGGCGAAAGATTGGCCGCCGAAGGTCACGGTCTGAGCGGCTAGATCGAGAACTACTGCCGCCGCTGGGTTGGCCTCGAGAAAATCTTGGGTGCGATTGACCACCTCCGAGGTCGCCGTCAGGCAAGGAATGCCGATCGCCACACAGTTGCCAAAGAAAATTTCGGCAAAGCTCTCGCCCAGCACCGCCTTGATGCCCCAGCGGGCGATCGCCTGGGGGGCATGTTCGCGAGACGACCCGCAGCCAAAGTTGCGGTTGACCACCAAAATGCTGGCCCTTTCGTACTGAGGTTGGTCAAAGGTGTGATCGCCGTTGAGGGCCGCCCGGTCATCGGCAAACACCTGCTCCCCCAGCCCGTCAAAGGTGACGCACTTGAGAAACCGGGCCGGAATGATGCGATCGGTGTCGATATCGTTCCCTTTGATCGGGATACCGGTGCCGGTGATCTGTTCTATCTGCGCCACTGCGATCGCTCCTTACCCTTGACCAATGGGCAGCCCAACCCTGGGAAGCCGCTCATTTATAGTAGCGTCTGACCGTCCCCAAGCAGCGTCCAGGGCTGTTCTAGGGGGGCTTGCCAGATCTGCGGCTCCAGTCCAGCCGGTCAGAACCCTGTTTTCCACCGCCGTGAGAGCAGTGATTAACCCAACCATAAACTTTGGTATCATCCCTAGGCATTCGCAAACCAGGGGAGTACCTTAATAGATAAGGAAGTGAATCGCCGGATACAAACAGTGGTTGCTTCCCCAATAGATCGAATAGTTCAGTCCTGTTGAATAGGAGGTACGTTATCGATTTAACGTCTGAATCTATCTCGTCAAAGATCGGCAGCACTTTACTCGGTTGTTGATATTTCCTCTCTGTAACTGATAGAGAGCTCTGTAAGAAATGCCTAGAGACGCTATAAACCCCACGCGATGGTTTCTTCACGACGGCATCTAAACATCTCTATTTAATCGGAACCTTCTTGAGGAAAACTCTCAAGTTAATCAGTCAAAGTGCTGCTGTTTCCGAATTGTTTTCAAGGTGACTTGTCTAAGCAGTTTGTCTAAGGAGATTTACTCTCCGGCAATTACGTCTAGTTACAGGCTAAAACTTAGAATTCCCTGGCAGTAACACTGCCGGGGAATTTCTGCTTTTGGGCTAATTTTCTTCGGTTAAGTAGAGGAGCGTAATTAAATGATGTCACTCCGACCAAAGGGAGAAATCTCAGATTCTGCCAACGACCGAGATGTCTCGACTTCGCTTCGTTACTCCGTTGGAGTCGCTCCGCGAAGGACATGACAGCGCAACTTCGAGACAGCTGTTCCTGTCTACGGGGTTTGACCAAATTTTTGGGCAGCTCAGCTGCACACCCACAGAAAAACCGAGTGGCGGCGGCTGGCCCTAGCCAGGGATAATGTTTGGGTTGTACTTGGCTGCCCAGGGAAGGGCGCGTAAGCTAATTCTAGGGTCAGCGGTGCGGCACCGCTGACTTTGACAAGGTTTAGATGCGTCTTCTCCCAAGGTGATTTCTCATGCCTGCTATCCCTAAGGCTCAAGCCCCCGCTTTGGTTCAGTTCTACAACTGGATTTTTGATCCCCTGGCTTTTATGGAAACCCACTACCGCCAGATGGGCGATCGCTTTCTGGCGCGTGGCACCCTGATGGACTGGATTTTTCTCAGCCATCCTGACGATCTGAAATACGTGCTCACCCACGATGGGCAAGAACTCAGCGCGCCGGGGGAATATAACAAGATTTTGACCAATTTGCTGGGCCACAACTCGCTCATGCTGCTGAGTGGTGCCCAGCACCGCCAGCGGCGGCAGTTGGTGATGCCCCCGTTTCACGGTGAGCGGCTCAAGGTTTATGGTGAGTTGATTCGCACGATCACCCGTGAGGCGATCGCCAATCTGGCTCCAGGGCAGGCATTTAAAGCTAGAGAACTGACCCAGCAGATCTCAATGCAGATTATTTTGCAGGCGGTGTTTGGTCTCCGCCAGGGAGAGCGCTGCCAGCGCCTAGGCAGACTGCTGGCCCAGCGGCTAGACCTGTCGAGCGGCCCGGTGGGGTCGGCCATGATTTTTCTGCCGTTGCTGAGCCGCAACTGGGGTGCTTGGAGCCCGGGCCATCAGCTCAAAGCTCTGGCAGAACAAATTGACGACCTGATTTTTAGCGAAATTCAAGACTCTCGGGCTAACCCCGACCCCGATCACAGCGACATTCTCTCGCTGCTGCTGGCGGCCCGCGACGCCGAGGGCCAGGGTCTGAGCGACCAAGAACTGCGGGACGAGCTGATGACTCTGCTGGTGGCTGGCCACGAAACCACCGCCACCGCCATTGCCTGGAGCCTGTACTGGGTACACCACCTACCCGACGTCGGCGCCCAACTGCGGCAAGAACTGGAGACAGCAGGCTCAGTCGATCCAGTTGCCCTCACCCGGTTGCCCTACCTCAGCGCCGTGTGCAACGAGACCCTGCGCATTTACCCGGTGGGCATGCTGACCTTTCCGCGCCGAGTCGAGCAGCCAATCACCCTCCAGGGCTATGACTTCAACCCCGGCGACGTGCTGGTGGGGTCGATCTATCTACTGCACCGGCGGCCCGACCTCTACCCCGACCCCGACCAGTTTCGCCCCCAGCGGTTTTTAGAACGCCAGTATGGGCCGTTTGAATTTATGCCCTTTGGAGCTGGGGCGCGCCGCTGCGTCGGGGCGGCCCTGGCCATGTACGAAATGACGATTGTGCT
>JBBSLR010000348.1:0-4174 GCA_038255045.1 Phormidesmidales cyanobacterium | reverse complement strand
ACCCCGCAGCCCTGAGGCACTCAGGCCAGTGCTCAAGCCTAGGGTGATTGAGCCGGCGGCAGTGATGATCAGCCCAATGTCTGAGGCCTTGACTGACAATTGTTTATCAATAAACCAATAAACCTATGATCGGCACTCAATCCACTGCAAAAACCATATTCCTCCTGGCCTCCATGGTGGGCTGGCTGATCGTGGGAGCAGCCCTGATGTATCTCTTTCCTGCGATCGCCGATCGCCTGGTTGGCAGCGATCTCACCCACCTGTGGATGACTAACCTCTCCCGCAGCGGCTACGACCCCACCCTCGGCTGGCTCGGCGGCGGCATCGTTCTGGCTGTAACGGTGGCAGGCAACTGGGTCTGGTACCAGTACTTTGAGGGCAACTATTAGAACCCCGCTTAAAGCCTGATTTGCAACCGGCGCGTAGGTCATGAACAGGCTCAAGCTCAACATCGGCCAGCCGACCGACTTTGCAGACCTCATTGAGAATATTGAGGCTAGTGGTCTGTCAAGCCTCAATTTGTAGGTTGGGTGAAGCGCTAGCGGAACCCAACAAAGCTTACTGCTGTTGGGGTTTCTCCTCTGGAGACGCTGCGCGAACACTTTGTTTCACCCAACCTACGCGAACCCTAATTTTTAGTTTTGACGCTGCACTAGGCCCAGGCCAAAGTAAGACCAAATAGCGCCAGCCCCCACCGCACTGTTTTCACAAATCATTCATAAATCATTTAGATGGGCAGCAGGCTCACCAACGATTTGAGCTGCCCAGAGACAATGGCCACCGCCGATCGCGTCACCGGCCAGCTATCTACCACCATGCCCGCCGACAGCAGCATCATGTAGAGAATCGAGAACTTAAAAAGGCTTTTGGCCAGATCGCGATCGCCCGGCTCTTTCAGCAGCGCCCAGGCCCGCTGCATAAACATGCCGCCTAAGACGAGGGCGATCGCCGCATAGACCGCCCCGGTGGCCCCCAGGGGGTAGCTCATCATCAGCGTTAGCGGCACCAGCACCAGGGTGTAGTACCAGATCTGCCGGGCCGTAGCCTGATCGCCCGCCACCACCGGCATCATCGGCACATTCACCTTGGCGTAATCATCTTGAATCAGCATCGCCAGACCCCAAAAGTGGGGCGGCGTCCAGATAAATACAATGGCAAAAAACAGCCACGCCGCCAGGGGCAGATCGCCCGTCACCGCCGCCCAGCCCACCAGGGGCGGAATCGCCCCCGCCGCGCCGCCAATCACGATATTTTGCGGCGAAGACCGCTTTAGCCAGCAGGTGTAGACCCCCACATAGATGGCGAGGCCCACCATTGAGAGCACAGCGCTGAGCAGATTTGCCACCAGGGTCTGAAGGGTAAATGACAGCACCGCCAGCACCGCCGCAAACACCAGCGCATCGCGCACCTGAATGCGCCCCGAAGGCAGCGGCCGGTGGCGGGTGCGCTCCATGTCGTAGTCAATGTCGCGATCGTAGACGCAGTTGATGGTTTGGGCCGAGGCCGCCGCCAGGGTGCCGCTCAGCAGCGTCACCAGCAGCAGCACCGGGTCAACCCGGCCCTGGCCCGCCACCCACATCGCCGCCGCTGTTTCAATCAGCAGCAGCGGAATGATGCGAGGCTTGGTCAGCTGCACGTAGCTCTGACCCACAGCCTTAAAGGAGTCATGGTGCCGGGTGGGGGCATTCCAGCTGGTGGTCTGATTCATGCAAAAAATCCTAAGGGGGGCTAAAAATTAGCAAATATTGGCTGAATATAGCTGAATATATTCAATCGTGACGTTCAGGCGCGACGTTCAAACATGACTGATATACCAAATCCACCTCGAAATCTGTAGTTTTTTTTCACAGGTAGAACTTCACGTCTGGACTTGGATGGGGTTTACCCAAAATGGGTTGAGACCTGAAGCAGCTGGTTCCTTAGGTTTCAGCGGTAGGCAGTCTGGGGTCAGCGAGGCCCTCTGCCGCGCCCAGGCGATCGCGCCAGGCCAGCACCGTAAAGCACACCAGAGTGCCCACCAGAGCGGCCCCCAGGGTGTGGTGAGCCACGGTCAGCGGCTCTACCTGAAGCCGTAGACGATAGGTGGCGATGCCCATCACCAGCTGAAGCACCAGCAGCGCGCTGGCCAAGCTGCCCAACCGCCGCAGCGGGTAGGTCAGGGCAGGGGTGCGCCACACCGTCCAGGTCAGCACCAGCACCGCTGTGGAGGCGGGCACTACACCCAACAGATGACTGTTCATCACCTGGCACAGCTCGCTAAGACCCAGGCACTGGTGGGCGGCCCAGCGCGACCCCACCAGCCCCCCCAGCAAACACTGGGCGTAGACAATGGCTGCGGCCCACAGCCCCAGCCAGGGCAGCCGCTGCACGGTGCCGGTGCTGCGATAGGGCAACAGACAGCAGGCCAGGGTCAGCATGGCGCTAAAAAACAGCAGCGCCGTACCCAAATGGGCCGTCACAATATCAAAGCGCAGCAGCTGCGTCACCGTTAGCCCCCCGATCGCCCCCTGCAAGCCAATCAGCGCTAGGGCACCCACCGCCGCCCAGGGTAGCCAGCCGGGCACCTGGCGGCGATACCAAACGCTCAGACCTACTAGCCACAGAGTGCTGAGGCCAATGATGGCGGCATCGAGTCGATGAAACCACTCCAAAAAAACCTGGAGATTCATCTGCTGCTGGGGCACCAGCTGGCCGTAGCACAGGGGCCAGTCGGGGCAGGCGAGGCCCGCATTCATCACCCGAGTGGCGCTGCCCACGGCCATCAGGGCCAGGGTGGCAAAGGCAATTTTCCACACCAGCCGCCGAATGCGGTCAACCGGGGTGGGGGCAGCGGTTGAGGAGGGCCACAGGGGCTCACGCACCGTAGCCTGAGATAAAAGCGAAGGAAAATTTGCGGCCATGCCATTTCCAGTGTTGAGCAGTGAGGGGGGAGCTTGCCCGACGGCTCGGGGAAGTGCCTCAAGACCTGAAGCCAGGAGCACTCCTGAGCACAGACGTTTAGAGTTGGGCGCTCAGAATTGTACCTATAGGCTAAACGGAAATTTTAGCCCCGACAATTTTGCCGACAATTTAGATTGCTGTCTCCTACTTTAGGGAGGGCAACCCCTGCTCTGGTAAAGCTTTAGGGTTTTCTTTGGTATTGGGCCGCCGTGGCGATCGCTGCATAGGCCAAGTCCAGCTCGGGTTCCGGAGTTTCCCCAGGCAAAACCCCACCTCTGAACCTGCCACCTCTGGACTGGCCACCTTTGGACTTGAATGGGCTTAAGCAACCCCAGTCTGGGCCTTAGTGAGACACACAACTTAACCTGTCGTCACCTTTGGCGATGATTCTCTGCCTTGGGTGCGGGGCCGCCCCAGAGGCTGCGGGGCACACCCTAATGCCGTATTCTGACCAGCAGGGGCCAAGCCAGTAGATGCCAAGCCAGTAGATGCCAAAATCTATGTCCCGATCAGCGGTATCCATTTCTTTGGGCTGCTTGATCTGGGGCGCTGGGCCAGAGCCCTCAGCCTTTGCCCAATGGCACCCCGTCCACCGATCGCCCCCATCCACCGATCACCCCCATCCACCGATCACAGTGAGCCTGTCTACCATGAGCACCCCAATCACCCTCAACCTGCCCCAGGGAGCGCTGCGGTTTGCCTTCTCACCCGAGGCGGCCCTGGCCCTAAAGGCGGCTCTAGATGGGCTGATGACTGCGCTCAAGGCGGCGGCAGCCCAAGGGGCAGAACCCGCCCGCCGCAATCCCCAGCCCCCCATGGAGTATCGCCACACCGGGGAGGTGTTTTTGGAGGTCTTTTGCAACCCCAACATTTGGCCCAGCCCCTTTGCCGCCAAGGCGCTGGTGACGCTGCGAGACGAGCGCATTCGAGTGACGACCGAGGCTGAGCTATCGCAGCTGTTTGAGGATGTCAGCGCCTACCTCAGCCAAACCTAATTGGCCCCGGCAGCTGGCCCCGGCGACTGGCCCTGGCCTCTGAGCCCAGCTCTGAGCGACCGCAAGCAGGTAAGTTTTGTCTCTCTACCGGGAGAGCGATCGCCGCTTGAGAGGCCACATCCCCAGGGCTAGACAGGGTAGAATATGAGCGCAAAACATCGCTGGCGACGAGCAAAACCGTTTCCTATCGGCACGGTTTGGTTGTTTCTTAGGGGACAGGTTCTTAAGGGACAGGTTTT
>JBBSLR010000347.1:0-4174 GCA_038255045.1 Phormidesmidales cyanobacterium | reverse complement strand
GGCCACAATCACCAGGGAGTTCACTCCCTGGCTCCTAGCAAAAGTCTGCTGAAGCAGACTGGGATGGCCAATCCCTAATCCTCTTTAGAGGATTTCGGCTTGGAGCCTTGGACTTTTAGTCCTAGGCTCAGCGGCCAATCCAAGGGATCACCCCCTAAAATCCGCTCCACCTTGACAGGGGTAACTTCAACATCTAAACCCCAAACGTCCTCTAAAGCCCTGTCGCCTGGCGAATCTCCTCCGTCGCCTCAATCTGCTGCTGGCTAAACCCGGCCTGCTCCAGATGATCTAGGTATCCCCGGCTGCTGTAGCTACCGTCTAGACCCAGCGCCTGACGGTAGTTGGCCACGGCCTGGGTAGAGTTGCCCGCCGACCAGTAAGCTAGCGCCAGCGCCACCCAGGGGTGGGGGTTGCCCGGCTCTAGCTCGGTGGCGGTTTGGGCAGCGGCGATCGCCTCATCCCCCTGGCCCAGACGCTGGTAAGCCAGGCTGAGGTTGTAGTGGGCAATTTCGTTACTCGGCTGAAGCTGGGCGGCGCGGGTGTGGGTTTCTACCGCCGCCTCTAGCTGGCCGTCTACCAGGTAAACAATGCCCAGGGCGTTGAGGGCGGGCAGGTGGTCTGGGCTGTGGCTGAGGGCGGTTTGCAGGGCAGCGATCGCGGGGGCCGCAAACCCGGCCAGGTGCTGAGTCCAGCCCAGCAAGACCTGGCCATCGAGGTTGCGCGGGTCAAGGGCAGTGGCGATTTTGAGGGTGGCGATCGCCCGTTCAAAATTTCCCTGCTGGCGAAAGGCTAACCCCTGCTGCCGATAGAGGGCAGCGCCCGCAGCATCGACTAAAAAGGGTGGGTAGGCAATTGTCTCTAAGGCCGCTGGCGAAAGGACAGCCTGCTGCCAGGGCACCGCCACCTCCTGCTGGCAGCCCGCCAGGGCCAGGGCCGTGCAGAGCAGCGATGTATTCCACACAGCACGGCAAAGCCGCAGTTCTGCTGTAGCTTGGCCTTGGGCCAGCTCTGGCTCAGCCAATTTCCACACAGTATTCACAGGACGCAGTTTTCACAGAGCACAGTTTTCACAGAACGCAGATTCACAGAACGCAGTAACGAGGAAACGCTATGGCATCGGTCAATCAATCTACTCTCACTGGGCGCCAAATTCAAGCCGCCCTGCGGCGCGGCGTCAAAGATACCCTGGTGGCCAGCGGCATTCAGCCCGCCACCCGACGCGGTAACAAAGAACTCACCCTGGCGGTGCAGCGCCTCGCGCAGCAGAGCTACAGCACCCTAGACGAAGCCACCCAGGCAGGCCAGGCCCTGGGGCAAAAAATTGCCGACCTCTCCCAGGCTAAAGGCACCACCGACCTCGACGGCGGCATTGTTCGCCAGCTGCTGCTCACGGGCGAAATTCCCACCGTAGCCAAGACCAGAGCCAAGCCGGCCAAGACCGCTGCCGTTGTTGTCGGCGAACCCCAGGCCAAAGCACCCGTAGCCCCGAGCCCTGAGGCGGTCGAGCCAGCGGTGGCTGAAGCCATTGCCGAGGCCGCTGAGCTCGAACCTGCTGACCTCGAACCCGCTGACGCAGATCTGACCGTCGCCGAGATGGAGCTGCCTGACGCTGGGGAAACCGTAGATGCTGAGATCGCAGATGCCCCCGATCTAGATGCGCTCGAAACCCTTGACCCTGCCGCCATAGAAGCCCCCGCCCCGGAACCGCTCACCGGCGCAGACACCGAGGCCGCCGCCGCCGTTGAATCTGCCTAGCCAGATTGGGAATCGGGGGTATGGGATTTGGATTTGGTATCAATCGTTCTGCAAGACCTCTTGGTAATCTTCGGCCTTAAGCTTGCGCTCCATCAGGGCGGCGACCGCTTCTTCGGCAGAGATATCGCCCTTGAGCAGCAGGTACACCTGCTGCGCGATCGGCGCCGAGATCTGCTCGCGCTGGGCAATGTCGTGCAGCACGTGGGCGGTGTTGACCCCCTCGGCGGTGCTGCCCAGCTCGGCGAGAATCTGCTCTAGCGGTTTGCCCTCAGCCAAACCGTAACCGACCCGGTAGTTGCGGCTGAGCACGCTGGTGCAGGTGGCCAGCATATCCCCCAGGCCCGAGAGGCCCAGAAAGGTTTCGGGCTGGCCCCCCAGGTGGGTGCCAATGCGCATCACCTCCGGCAGGGCGCGGGTGATCAGGGCCGATCGCGCGTTTGACCCCAGCTTTAGCCCTTCGCAGACGCCGACGGCGATCGCAATCACGTTCTTCAGCGTGCCCCCCAGCTCGGCCCCCAGGGGGTCGGTGCTGCGGTAGGTGCGAAAGCTTTCCCCGGCAAACACATGCTGCACAGCCTCGGCGGCGGTCTCATTTTCGCAGGCGATCACCGTGGCGGCGGGCAGCCCAGCCTCAATCTCTTTGGAGAGGTTAGGGCCAGAGAGCACCGCTACGGCATGGTGCGGAAACGACCGCTGAAAGATCACCGAGGGGGTCAGCGTGGTTTCAGGATCTAGTCCCTTCGTCGCCGTCACGAATACCGTGGTCTCAGGAATGTTCAATCCCTTAAGCCGATGCACCAGCTCCGGCACCCCCTTCATGGAGATGGCCGACATGATCACCTCGGCCCCATCGACGGCATCCTCCAGGGACAGATCGCTGCTGCGCGACCACATCCGCACGGTGTGGCCATTGCCGTTGGCGATGTGGGCTAGGGCGCTGCCCCAGGCTCCAGAGCCGAGAATGGTGAGGGTGATCTGGCGATGTTTGTAGTCTTCGAAGACCTGGTTGAGGGTTGGGGTGGCGGTGAGCATGGGTGAGTGGGTGGGTAGAGGGATGGGGAGATGGAGGGATGGGGAGATGGAGGGATGGGGAGATGAGTAAGGCGTGTTCTTCCTCACCGTCCTCACTTCCTCACCATCCTCACCGTCTCAATTAGGCGGTCTGCAACGAGACACTCTCCTGCCCCATCGCGTAGTCAGGAATGCAGTTTTCGGCCATGAACTGGTGATAGGTGCGGATATTGCGATCGCACCGTTCCTCGCTCCAGCCGCAGTGCTCGCGCAGCACCTGGGCCACCACGGGCAGGGCATCAAAGCCGTAGTTGTGGTGCATACACACCGTAGTGCGGCGGCGCAAAATGTCCACAAAGGTGTGGGCCATTTCGTCGCGCACCGCAAACACGATCTGGGCCTGAATGTCTGCTAAGCCATCAACAATGGGCTGGGCCAGCTCGGGCGACTCGTCGACCAGGGCCAGCACCTCGGCGGTGCGAGCGCCATAGATGGCCAGCAGGTGTTCGATGGTTTGGGGTGAGATCTGGGGGGTGTAGCGATCGCACCACTGAACCACCTTCGCGTCATCGAGCAAAATTGCGCCGGGCAGGGGCCGGGTATGGGTGGGGCAGACAGGCGCTACCTCGCCCCGCTTGCGAAAGGCGGCGTTGACAAACTCTTCGCCCACCTGGCGATGGGTGGTGAGCTTGCCGCCAATCAGCGAAATCAGGTTTTTGGCCCCCTCCTTGCTGTGGTCATGGAGAATGTGGGCGCGGGTAATGCTGCCCGCTTTTTTGCCCTCGGCGTAGGGCAAGGGCCGCACCCCCGCGTAGGTAAAGCACACATCCTCGCGGCTGAGGCGGGCGGCGGGCAGCACCGCGTTGGTCTCTTTGAGCAGATAATCAATCTCGCTGTCGTCGGCCTTGATGTTATCCAGAGGCCCGTTGTAGCGCTCGTCGGTGGTGCCAATTAGGTACTGGCCCAGCCAGGGAATGATGAAAAAGGGCCGCCCGTCTGACTTGGCCTCGACATAAAACGCCGAGTCGGGCGCACCGGGGAAGGGGTCAACAATAATGTGGCTGCCCTTGGTGCCGCCGATCTTGCGGCCTTGGCTCACGGGCGCCTCACTGAGGCCGCACACCGCATCGACCCAGGGGCCAGAGGTGTTGGCTACCAAGGTCTTGGCGTGGGTCTTCACCTCAAAGGTGTCGTCGCTGAGCAGGTCACGGCAGGTGAGGCCGGTAATATGCTGCTCCCCCAGGTGAATGTCTTCGACCTGGGCATAGTTGAGCACCGTGGCCCCGGCCTGGTCGGCATCGAGAATATTTTCTAGGCACAGGCGCTCGGCGTGCTCGGCCTGACCGTCGTAGTACTGGCCCGCCCCCGCCAGCTCGTCGGCATCTATGGCGCGGTAGAGCTGCCGGGT
>JBBSLR010000346.1:0-4174 GCA_038255045.1 Phormidesmidales cyanobacterium | reverse complement strand
GTCGTAGGCCAGAATGGGCTTATCGGTGGCGCGAAAGGTCTCCAGCGCCTGGCGAATTTCCATTTGGCTGGCCGGGCCAGCGCCGACCCCAGCGCCGCTGCCCTTGAGGTAAAGGGCAGTGATGCGATCGTCCGTGGCCGCCTGCTCTAGGGCTAGCACCGCCTGGCGCAGGGTGATAGCGCTGGGGGTTTGGCCCCCCAGCACCACCGCGCCGGGGTCGAGGGCCTCGGGGGAGTCGGGGATCAGGGTCGACAGGTCGTAGACCAGCACCGTGTCTTTTTCGAGGGTGGGGGCGTCGCTGTCCCGCGATAGGCCGGCGACTAGCACCCCCACCAGCCCTACGGCCCCCAGGGTGAGCAAAAAGCCCAGCAGCAAAAAGAACAAAATCGACCCGGTCAGGCTGGCCAGGGTGTACTTCAGAAATTGCCGCATGGAGGTATTAACGCTGGGAGGTGGGTATAGCCAGTTTAACGATAGACGTCGGCATCTTCGGCATCTTCGTAGGTGTCGATCGCCGCGTCGTCGGGGTTTTTCATTTCTGCTTTAAAGCCGCGCAGGGTCTTGCCCAGGGCGCTGCCCAGCTCAGGAATTTTCTTGGGGCCGAAGATCAGCACGGCTACCCCAATGACGAGCACAACTTCAGTCCAGCCGAGGTTAAACATGGCGTTAGGGGGATGGAGGTTTGCTTAACTATACAGCCTGGGGCGAGGGCCAGGAGCGATCGCCAGGGGCGCTGGTCGCCCCTGGCCTCAGCTCGATGGTCGATGCCGCTATACCGCCGCGGCCTCGGGGGCAAAGCGAAAGCCCGCCTGGCGAATGCGATCCATGGCGACGGCGAGGCGATCGCAGTCAGCAATCAAACTCACCCGAATGTAGCCTTCGCCGCCGGGGCCAAAGGCATTGCCGGGGGTGACCACCACCCCGGTCTCCTGCAGCACCGTCAGGGCAAAGTCGGTGGAAGAGGGCATATCGGGCGGGCACTGCACCCACAGGTACATGGTGGCCTGGGGCTTCTCCACCGCCCAGCCCAGCGAGGCAAACTCCTCGATCAAAAAGTCGCGGCGCGACGAGTAGCGCTGCTGCACCTCCTCTAGGTAGCGATCGGGCAGTGAAAGCGCCGTCTCCGCCGCCTGCTGCAGGGCGGCAAAAATGCCGTAGTCGAGGTTGGTCTTGAGGGTGCGCAGCCCCTGAATAATGTGGGAATTGCCCACCACAAAGCCCACTCGCCAGCCCGCCATGTTGTAGGTCTTCGAGAGCGTATGAAATTCAACGCCAACCTCCTTGCCGCCGGGAATCTCCAGCAGGCTGGTGGGCTGATAGCCATCGAAGGCCAGCTCGGCGTAGCAGAGGTCGTGCACCAGCAAAATCTGGTGCTGGTGGGCAAACTCCACGGCGCGCTCAAAAAACTCGCGGGGGGCGGTGGCGGCGGTGGGGTTGTTGGGGTAGTTAAAGAACAGCGCCTTGGCCCGCTGGGCCACCTCAATAGGAATGGCGTCGAAGTCGATCAGCCAGTTGTTGGCGGCGGTGAGGTGCAGATTGTAGATCTCGGCTCCGGCGATCGCCGGCCCCCGAAAATGGGCCGGGTAGGCCGGGGTCGGCACCAGCACCAGGTCGCCGGGGTTGATAAAGGCCATCGCCAGGTGGGTAATGCCCTCCTTACTGCCCAGCAGCGGCAGCGCCTCGGCGGTGGGGTCGAGGGCCACCCCGTAGCGGCGACCGTACCAGTCGGTAATGGCGGTGCGAAAGCTGGCGGTGCCCTCAAAGGGCGGGTAGCCGTGGTTAGCCGCGTCACCAATGGCGGCGCGGGCGGCCTCCACCACCGGAGCCGGGGTGGGGCCGTCGGGGTTGCCCATGCCCAGGTCGATCAGGTCTAAGCCCTGTTCGCGGGCGCGGGTCTTGAGTTCATCCAATCGGGCAAACACGTAGGGCGGCAGGGCGCTGAGGCGGTGGGCAGTGGGCATCCAGTCGAGGGTCATGGCTGCACCTCCGGGGCAACGCTAGCAGCAGAACGAACGGCAGCCTTGGGGCGCAGCTCAGGGCACAGGGGCGATACCATCGCCGCCATCACCGCCTCGGGGGCCACGGTAAAGGGCAGGTGGTGAATGTCAGAGCCTTCGCGACAGGCAAACGCCGCCGCCTGGTGCAGCTGGCTCAGGGTGATTTCCCCCAGGCCCAGGTCGGCCAGGGTTTGGGGCAGCCCAGCGGCCTTGTAAAACGGCAGCAGCTGCTGCCGGGCGGCGCGGGCCAGGGCGGCATTGCCCCCCATTTCTTCGAGGCGCAGCTGCACCAAAATACCGTAGGCCACCTTCTCGCCGTGGAGAATGCCGTGGCGGTTGGGCAGCTGTGTGAGGCCATTGTGCACCGCGTGGGCCGCCACGGTGCGGCACTGGGCACCGCCAATGCCGCCCACCACCCCCGCCAGCAGCACCGTGGCATCGACCACCTCTTGCCACTCGGGGCCACCCCACTGGCGCAGGGCCGCCGGGGTCTTTTGCAACAGAATATCGCGCAGCACTCGGGCCTGCTGCACCGCCGCCACCATCAGGGTTTGCTGGCTGGTGCCGCTGCTGATGGCGGCCTCATACCACTTGGCCAAGCCGTCGCCAATACCCGCCACCAGGGTGCGCCGAGGGGCGGTGCGAATCAGCGCATAATCAAGAATTAAAAGGCTGGGGCAGGTGTCCAGGGCCACGTCGTAGAGAAAAGCTCCCTGGTCAGAGTAGACGTTAGCGAGGGCCGTCCAGGCGGCGCAGGTAGCCCCCGAGGTGGGCACCGTGACCACGGGCCGATGGCTCTGGTGGGCCAGCAGCTTGGCCGCATCCAGCGCCTTGCCGCCGCCGATGCCGATCACTAAGTCGGCCCGGTGGTCAGCGGCGGCAGTGCGCAGCCGGGCCAGGGTCGCCTCGCTACAGTCGCTGCCGTAGGGCGCAGTCTGAGCGGTTAGGTGCTCTTGGGCGAGAGCGCCAATCAAGGGAGCGGCCAGCCTGAGGCTGTGGCTGCCGCCCACAATTAGCGGGCGCTGGCCCAGACGGGCAATTCGCGCAGCGATCCCGCCGGGAATCGCTGCTCCCTGGGCCGTTAAAATACCGTCTCCCCGGACAACCTGGGCCGGAGCGATGGCGAGGGTGGGCAGTTGGGCGGTGGTCATGGGTGAAGCGTGGGTTGGGTGGATGGGTAAGGGGGTAGGGGTAGAGGGTAGATAGGTAAGGGAGGGCTAGGTGGGGCTGGGGGCGGGCAGGTTAGACAAACGAGACAGACTGTCGCGGTTGATCTGCACGGTGAAAGGTTCTTCAGAACCTTTTGGGGCTGCCTGAATCTGGCCCAGGTAGAGCAGGCGAGAGACGCCGTCGGGGTCGTGGGCAATGGTGCGGGCGCGAATGGTGGCGGCTTGCCCCGGCAGGCCCAGGCGGTAGGGCTTAAACAGGTTGCTGGCGGCCTGGTGCAGGGTAGCGTCGAGAGTTTCTGGGGTAATGGTGGGGGGCACCGTAATCACAATCTGGCTGGCCCCCGAGTCATAGACCGTGGCGTAGGGGATGGCCCCAGGCACCGCCGTGCGGGAAAACGGCTCAAAGCTGAGGCCCAGCAGGCCCACCGTCAGCACCCCCGCAAACCCCGTGGCCCCCACCAGCCGAAACCGAATGCCCCACTTGAGGGCAAAGGCCAACCCCGTTAGCAGGGCCAGGGCCAGGGTGCCGATACCGCCCCACTGGGTGAATACCAAAAAATCTTTGGGGGTGAACATAGTGGGGGTGAACATAGGGCAACAACACTTACTTATAGGGTTTAGCAAAAGTCAGGGGTAAATTCCCTCAGACGGGTGCCGGGTATCTGGTGCTGGTATCTGGCAATACGCTTGTCTAGATGATCCTATCAGCAGTTTTCCAGTCTTAGGCCTATGAAGCTACGACCATTGCTGCGATCTGATGCGATCTGATGCGATCGCCCCCGCCCCACCCCTAAGCTGACCCCTGCACCTCAGGAGCGGCCCCATCAAAACTCAATAAATTTAGGTTGTAAACCTAACCAAGACACGGTAAAACTTGAAGCCGTAGCAATAACCCGTAGCAACAACAATGGCGGCAGCAATGACACAGGCAGCGGAGACAGACAGGGGTAGGCGGCAACTGCGGCTTGGTGCCCGCGCAGCAGGGCTTTTGCTGCCGCTGTTGCTAGT
>JBBSLR010000345.1:0-4191 GCA_038255045.1 Phormidesmidales cyanobacterium | reverse complement strand
GGTGCTAGAGACCGCTCGGGGCGGCATTTTGCGATCGGGCTTGGCCTTTAAAGACTGCGACATTGGCGTGGTGATCAATGTGGCCGCCGACCACATGGGCCTGGGCGACATCGAAACCCTCGAAGACATGGCCCACCTCAAGAGTGTGGTGGCCGAAACCGTGCGCCCCAGCGGCTACGCGGTGCTCAATGCCGACGACCCGCTGGTGGCCGCCATGGCCCAGCGAGTCAAGAGCCAGGTGGCCTATTTCTCGATGAACCCCCACAATGACTTGGTGCGCAAGCACGCCCAGGGCGGTGGTCTGGCGGCGATCTACGAACAGGGCTATCTGTCGATTCTCAAGGGCGACTGGCTGCTGCGCATTGAGCAGGCTGAGAAGGTGCCCCTGACCATGGGTGGCCTGGCCCCTTTTCAGATTGCCAACGCCCTGGCGGCCAGCCTAGCGGCCTTTGCCCAGGGGGTTGACATTGGCTATATTCGCCAGGCGCTGCACACCTTTGAGGCCTCTACCGACCAGACCCCAGGCCGCATGAACCTGTTTAACCTGGGCCGGTTCCACGCCCTAGTCGACTACGCCCACAACCCGGCCAGCTACGAGGCCCTGGGGGGCTTTGTGAAAAACTGGCCGGGCCGACGCATTGGCGTGGTCGGTGGGCCGGGCGATCGCCGCGATGAGGACTTCATTACCCTAGGCAGGCTGGCGGCCAAAATGTTTGACGACATTGTGGTTAAAGAAGACGATGACACTCGCGGTCGGGAGCGGGGCGATGCCGCTAAGTGGATTGTCCACGGTATTGAAGAGGCCACCAGCGTTTCTACCTACCAGACCATTCTGGACGAGACCGAGGCCGTCAACACGGCCCTAGATGCGGCCCCCGACGATAGCCTAGTGGTGATTTTGCCCGAGAGCGTCACCCGCGCCATTGCCCTGATTCAGGCCCGCAACCCTCTACCCAAGGTCGGCCCAGGGCTAAACGGCACCGCCGAGACGGTGGCCCAGTCCGCCGAACAGTACGCCGAGGTTCACCCCTAGAACCCATCCAGCGGCCTAGTAAAACCTCTCAGCGACTAGTCGCTGAGAGGTTTTATATTGAGAAACTAGAGAGCCAGCAGGCGGTTAACGAATTCGGCCTCCAGAGACTTTTCCTGAAGATCGCGGGCAATCGCTAAACCTTGGCTAAAGGCTCGACGGGCAATGTCTGGCTGATCCGTTTGCCGGTAGTAGTCGCCCAGCCAGCGGTAGGTGAGGGCGGTTTCTACAGCGGCTACGTCGGTGCCACTGAGGGTCAGCGCCGCCCGCTGGTCGAGGTAGCCCTTGGCGATCGCCAGGTCGCCCCGGACCAGGTAAATCCCCAGCAGACCGTCTAGGGCACGAATTTGTAGGGGAACGTCGCCCGCCTCTGCCCCCGACCGCAGCGCTACCCGGTAGGCCCCGATCGCGTTCGACTCGCGGCCCAGGGCCACATACACATCCCCCAGGTTGTTAGAGGAGTGGGCTTCCCCCCGGTAGTCGCTGGCCAAAATGCGGTAGTTGGTGGCGGCTTCTAGCAGGCGCGCCGCCGCCTGTAGTTCACCCCGCTGGGTCGCCACCCGCCCTAGGTTGCTGAGAGAAACCCCAATGGCCTGGGCATCGCCGGTGGCGCGGGCAATTTGAAAGGCTTCTTCGAAGTGAGTTTGGCCCTCGTTCAACCGGCCCTGGTTGACGTAGAGGTTGCCGAGGTTGTTGAGGCCATAGACCTGGCCGAGCCGGTCGTCGTTGTCGCGGGCCGTGCCCAGGCGCAGCACAAGGGCGCGCTCGGCCTCAAGGTAGCGCCCCAGGTTACCAAAGGCCGCCCCCATCGACCCATAGGCCTGCCCGGCCGATTGGGTATCGCCCAGCAGTCGGTAAATCTCGGCGGCTTCGGCCCAAGCCACGGTGGCCGCAGCCAGGTCGCCCTCGGCCCGCTGCTGGTTGCCCAGCTGCATCCAGCCGTCGGCCACGTCCCGCGACTGCCCACGGGTGGCATTGTTGGGCCGCAGGTCGAGCTGTTCTTCTAAATTGGCGGCTGGGGCCGCCATGGTCTGCCCCAGCAAAAGTGCCAGGGTCAGTAATCCCAGCCCCAGGCGGTGTCTATGGTTCATTGTCGTTGCCCCTCCCCAGGCATGGTTCCTGTACGTTTTGGCGACAGGATCAGTCTGCACAGTTAATTTGCCCATTCACCTAATTTGCCCATTCACCGCCGGGTTCGCTAGCGGTGCCCACCAGGTCAAACCCCGCCAGGTTGGCCCCATCTAGGTCGGGGACGTTGAGTAGACCCTCTAGATCGTCGGGCAGAGGCTCGGGCCGCAGGGAACCGCCGCCTAAATAGATCTGGCGAATATCTTCTGGCAGGGCCGCTTCTAGGTGCTGAAAGGCCTGGCCCAGCTTTTGGCGTACCTCTGCCGCCGTCAGCGACTCGCCCTCGGCCTGGAGGTACGCGGCGATGCGATTTTCGCTCCAGCGGAAGGTGAGGGCCATGACCGTAATCAGGCGTTCTACGGCGGGCAGGCGGTCGAGGGCCTGCTCCACGTAGCACCACAGGGGCGGGGTGGCTTGGTCGAGAGCATAGTGGATCGACTCCACCTCGGGCACCACCGCCTGGTTGATGCAGAGGGCGGTAATGTTGATCAGCCAGTTTTGTAGGGTAAAGGCCCCTGGCCCTTCGTCTGCGATAGTTTCGGGCGCGATGGTTTCGGGGCAATCTACGCCGCCCAGCTCGTGGAGAATGTGCCGCCAGGTGAGGGCAAAAAGGTACTCGGCCTGCACGGGCGATCGCGCCGAGTGGCGAATCAGGCTGTAGACCATGGGGCTGTAGCGGCAGAAGATGGCCGTGAAATATCGCCCCGCATCGCCGTGGCGCTGAAACAGCTGCACCAGCTCGCGATCGCTGTGGTGGTGCAGCGACTGCACCAGCCGGTGGTCGCACTCAGGAAAATCGGGAATATGGGCTGTGCTAGACATAGGTTGAGCCGTGGAGAACATCGACCGGGGAGCACCCTGGCCGGAGGTAAGCTCGCCGCCCCTGGGGTCAAGGCCACTATCAGCCATAGGTGGCATTGCCATATATGACATTGAACTTAGGGTAAATCAGCCTTTAATATACCTACCGTGGCGATTTTAGCGACTTAATTTTTTGAAATCCAAGGATTTTGCCGCTGCCCTGGCTATCTTTGACCGCCGATCGCACCGCAGATGGGCCAAGTACCCTTATTATCAGGCGACAAGAGTTCATCAGGAGTTCATTGCAGAATTGATACACTAGGTACGAGCGACCAAGTATGAGCGACCTTGTACTGGGGTCTGCGCTTATCCCTTAGCCGGCTTAATTATTTTTGTGGGGGCCTATGCTGTTTGACCTATCGCTGTTCTACCCTGCCCCGGTGGCCCTGCTGGGGCTGCCCCTCGACAGCATTATGTCGACCCAGGGAATTATGGTCATGCTGCTGGTGGCCTACGCCGGGGCGATGTGGATGTTTCTCAAAAGTGCCCCCAAGGTCTACACGGTGATGGCCTCTGACCTAGAGGTGGCCCGCCGCTTCTACGAGGGCATGCTCAATCTGGCGGCGGCGGAGGTGCCCCTGCACTACTACTACAACTACGAGCAAACCCTCGGCACTGCCGGGCTTGACCCCATGTACCTGGGCGGCGCCAGTCTGGCAAACTCTGGGGCCATGGCGACCCCCGAAGGGCTGTGGTACCAGCTGCGCAAAAATACTCAGCTGCACGTAGTGGGTGGGGCTAGTTTGGGCGATCGCAACCAGCAGCGCCACGTCTGCTTTGACCACAGCTGCCTAGAGTACATTCTCATGCGGGTGCAGCTCAGCGGTGTGCAGCACAAAATTCGCCACGAAAAGCCCCTCAATTTTTTAGTCAGAGACTACGACAATCAGGTGATTGAGATGGCCGAAATCGACGGTTAGGGGCTGGCGTTGAAATAAGATACCGACGTTAGCAGAAGACCCATGATAGATTCCCGCCCCACGCCTTCGCGGGGGCAAGTACTGCGCGGGAATGACGCTGGGATGTTATTTAATTGCTAATCCATTACCCCCTGGGTACCCATTAAAACAAGGGTATCGTGGCATTGATCGTCGCGCCAAAGAAGGTGTCGTTAAACCGCACCCTAGGCTCAGACGAGCGGCCAAAGCTAACCCCGCCGTAGACGCTCAAGC
>JBBSLR010000344.1:0-4191 GCA_038255045.1 Phormidesmidales cyanobacterium | reverse complement strand
TGGCGGTTTGGGCCTGGATGTTCCTCTTTGGGCACCTGGTCTGGGCGACGGGCTTCATGTTCTTGATCTCCTGGCGGGGCTACTGGCAGGAGCTGATCGAGACCCTGGCCTGGGCCCACGAACGCACTCCCCTGGCGAACCTGGTTCGCTGGAAGGACAAGCCCGTGGCCATGTCGATCATTCAAGGTCGGGTGGTGGGTCTGGCTCACTTTACCGTGGGCTACATTCTCACCTACGCCGCCTTCCTCATCGCCTCAACATCGAGTCGATTTGGCTAGCGAGGCCATTCGTAGCCAGGCTGTAAGGTGGGCAATGCCCACCTTACAGCCTGGGAAGCACCTTCCCCTCCGCGGAGGGGTGCCCGCAGGGCGGGGTGGGTCAAGCCTCAGCTAGGTAGACCCACCCCTGCCCCTCCCGGTCGGGGAAAGAGATTTTCTATTCAGCAAAATTCCTGAGGTAAAGCAGTCTCCCCTGGTGGGCAGTGCCCGCCCAACAAGGCATTTTGAATAATCTGAGGTGTGCGCGCGGCTCTCTACAATCACCCGCTGCCACCTCCAAGCTTGAGACGGATGGAGACTCTCCGCTGCTCAAGAGTCCTGGTTCTTCGGGGTAGTTGAGCCAGGACTTTTACTGTCTAGACGCTGGGCAACCTGCTGCCACTGCCGCCGATCCGCCAGCGATGGGCTGGCGGCCAGAACGGTGCCCTGGGGGGCGAACTGGGCGATCGCCCGATCGCCCGCCCTCGCCACCACTGTAAAGGTTTGAGCGACAGTATTTTGGCTCAGACTGTAGTGCTGTCCATCGGCAATTTCGATTGCTGGGCTGGGCTGGGTGGTGCGATCGCGCTCCTGCGCCAGGGCAAAGGCGCGGCGCAGGATGGGATAGATGGCGGTGGCCCACTGGTGATCGGCGATCGCCCTCACCCCAGCTTCTAACGTGACCTGCTCCAGCGACTCAGCGAGATCAAACTCCGCCGCCCAGCGGTGCATATACTCGTAGTCCAAATCGCCCTGCTGAGCCTTTAAAACGCCCAGCACATCGCGCCACTGCTTTTCTGACTGACTCTGCCGACCCCAGCGCAGTTTGTTCACTACCAAGTCTTCAGGGGAAGCCAGGTAAACAGCGGTACTGTCAGTTAACCGATAGGTCTGTCGCCGCTCAAATTTGAGCTGTTCGTAGGGGTTAACGTCAGCGATCACTAAATCAGCCCGTGAAATGGTGTCGATCTGAGTGACCTGAAGGGTTTTCATCCGCCCAGAGACGACATCATCTACGCCTGGGACGTAGAAACCAGCCTGTTCTAGCGCAGCAGCTAAAGCAGGAATAGCTGCTCTCGGCACAGATAGCACCATATCGAGGTCTTGCGTCGTGCGAGACTCACCGTAGGCGATCGCCGCCACTCCCCCAGTCACATAGTACGGAATGTCCTGGGCCGCAAAAATGCTGTGAAGGTTTGCCGCCAGCTGAATCGAGTCTTGAATCCACGACACCTCGGAACCTCCGGGCACATAGTTGGGTGGACAGTATTCTTGCAGCCAAACCTCTGCCATTTTGCGGGCAAACTGCGGCGGCGTCAGGTACTTAAATCGCTGGTGAAAGCAGTTGAGCGAAAACTGGCGCGCGCTACGGGTGAGCTGTGCGCCCATCTGTAGTCGTTCGGCTACGGTTTTTTGGCGCAGCAAATAAAAGCACAGCAGGTCTGTCTCTAGGCTGGTGTCGTCGGCCTGGGGTCGATAGCCTGGGGGGGCGCTAAATTTGGGCAATTGGATGGCCAATCGGGCGCGTCCTGGGGTGGAAGTGCTGCTTCGATTTTATCCTGCTTGCTTGATCAACCCCGCTACCGAGCCCCAGCATGGGACAGATCGACGCTGCCAAAGTTGAGGCTGAGGGCACTGTTGATGTTTTCAAACATATTGACTAACCACTCCACCGTGTCGCTAGAGCTGGTTTCGTAGTGGTTAAACAAAAGCGAAAAACGCCGCTCTAGAAACGGCCTGACCTTTTGGCAGACCAGCAAAATTCTTAGCAGCAGGCCGGTGGTTTGCAGCGGCCCCAAATTGTTGATTAGGTCTAGAAACACGTAGTGCTGCCGCCCGGCGCTGGGGTCAACCACTAGCAGATTAAACAGGTTGCTGCAGGTGCGCACCTTGAGAAAGTCATCTACAGCTTTGCCGTCGCTGTCGTTGAAGGTAGAGAGCAGGTGGGTTTCTAGCATAGATTTGAACTGCCGCTGGCTGTAGCCTGAGTCGACATCGGCAATGATGTAGTCAAACAGGTTTTCTTTAAACTGCTTAAACGAGGCTCCGTGGTCGTGGGTGAGCAAAAAGCGCTGGGCACCGTCGCGATAGCTCTGGCCGTGGTCGCGGCGGCGGGCAAACTGCTTGAGCGACGACACCAGGTCTTGATCGTTGAGCAGAGTGGGGTTGGGTACTACCCGCAGCTTGTCGGCAAAGTCGGTTTGGCCCTGGCGGTGCATACGCCCCTGGCGCACTCGGTAGGTCACGTAGTGGCTGAGGTCGACCTCAAACTTGTGCTGGGCTTCGACCTGCAGGTTGCGCACACACTGCTGGTGTTGCAGGTCGCTATCTTCGGTCACCAGGCAGTGCTCGTAGAGGTAGGGGTAGCGGTTGATCAATGACCCCAGAGGCACCGCAGGGGCGTTGCGGTTGCGGGGCAGGGCCGACTGGCGCGCTTCAATGATGCGGGCCATCCGCTTTAGGGCCAGGTGCTGCTCAGTCTCGAGAAAGCTGTGGGTAACCTGGCGCAGACGGCGAATAGAACGCGATCGCGACAGCTCGGGCGCGCGGCCTACTGGCGAGGTCTCGAGTAAGTCAATCAGCACAGGAATCGCGGGCTGGAGCTGAGTGTTGGTCTGCCAGCGGTTGATCAGAATGTGGCAGCAGCGGTTGAGAATAAAGCGGAAAGATTCGTCGATCTCTTGGCAGCTCAGCAGATGGTCGAGGGCCGCCACCACGTCGCGATCTGGGTAGCCAAACCCGTCCACAAAAAGAGCCTGAAACCGGTCAATCATCGCATCAGGAGACTCTACCGCCACGCAAGCGAGCAGGTGGTCGTACAGGCGCTCTTCGTCGGCGGTAGTAATTCGGCTGTTATAGTTCGCTTTTGTCTTCACGTTTTTACCGCCCTTGCCCCATCAGCAGATGGGCTTAGCTGGCCCACACGGACTGCGATGAGAAAAACTTGGAAATCAACTCGCTAACTTAAGGTACAAACCCAAGAGATGCCCGGTTTTGATGGCAGCAACAGTTCTTTAATCTATTAAAGACATACCAAAGAGCTGGGCGCGTCAGTTTTTACACTAGGTTGCCATCCCTACACCTTCAGATTACTGCGTGAATTCCTCAGTTTCTGGGAATGTGTCAGTAGCGTTAACGAACTTCTGGTAAAGCTTTTTACCAGATCGTAATGCGACCATAAACCCAAGCACTCGCTCCGCAGCCCTAGGAAGACTTGTAGCGCTATATCGTGACTCCAGTGAAAGACACTCTATGCTGAAGCCTGACCATTGGGAAGAGGGTTCACAGCCATCACCCGGCTCCAGAAGGCCAAAAATCCTTGCTAAGACTATGTTTAGGGATAAAATCCTCAAATCTCCAGGGTAAATATGCCGATCTCTGGAGCCACAATTCTTTTACAATCAAACCACATTGCGACAAAGCTCTGGCGAAGACTTGGGGCAGTGTGACGAACGCTACAAAACTCTCAGGTTAAGGCTATGGGCTTTTCGTCACTGGCAACTTTGGCAGCGGCTATTCAAGCATCGCTCGATTATGTACCGCCATCCCTTTGGGAAAACTACGTATCAAATATCACTACGGATACACGCGACCTCCGTGAAAATGCTGTGTTTGTCGCCCTGGCGGGGGAGCGGTTTGATGGCCATGGGTTTGTAGAGCAGGCGATCGCCGCCGGAGCGATCGCCGCCGTGGTGGAGCAGGGCAAGGTGCTGCCCCACCTCCCCTGCCTGCCGGTGGCCGATACCCTAGGGGCTTACCAAGCCCTGGGCCACTGGTGGCGCATCCAGCAGCCGGCTCGCATTGTCGCCATTACCGGTTCGGTGGGCAAAACCACCACCAAAGAGCTGATTGCCGCCGCCTTGGCCACCTATGGCCTAGTCCACAAAACCCAGGCCAACTACAACAACGACATCGGCGTACCCAAAACCCTCTT
>JBBSLR010000343.1:0-4193 GCA_038255045.1 Phormidesmidales cyanobacterium | reverse complement strand
GGTGGTTTTCAAAGTCTTCGGGGGTGAGATCAAAAAACACCTCCGGTGGAGTTAGCACATCGTGGTACATCAGCACCGGCACCCGGGCTGCGGTGGCCTGGGCATGAATACCTGGCCAGGGTTCTGCCCCGAGCTGGGCGATCGCCTCGGTGCCTAGGGTCGCTGCCGCCGTTCCCAGCGCTGCCCCCTTAAATAGGGCGTTAGCGGAGCTATTCTCAACTATCTGGGTCAGCCCAACGGAGCGACGGCAAAGTCGTTCACTGCTCACCACCGTCGGAAAAGCATCTACTCCAGGGGCGTCCATGAGGGCAAAGAGCTGGGCATCTAGGGCCTGGGGCTGATCGGCGGCGGGCGACGCTGCTAATCCCACATTGCTGATGTTGATAGCACCCGTACCCAGGGCTGTGGCCAAGGGCACCACTGCCCCCAACAAAAATGCCCCCGTCCCCAGGGTTACTAAGGCCCGTACCCTAGAGGGCTTAATGCTAAACCGCTTTTTGATACCCTTAACCATGACCTTCACTCCCCACCAGAACTTAGGCTGCGGCAAAGCCCATTACATACTACTGGGGAACGATGGCTTTGTTCGCCTGGGGCAGCCTGTTTTTTGGTTAAGGCTCGATTAATTGGCCCCCTCCAGCCGAGACGCAGGATCGCGCCAGCCGAGACGTAGTATGGAACAAGCCTGCATCCGCGATACCTATGACCGTCACCATCGCCTACCTGGGCCCAGAGGGCACCTACTCCCAGCTCGCTGCCCTGGCCTACAGCCTTGACTTAGAACAACGCACCGGCCAATCCGTCAAGCTCATGGCCATGCCCACCATTCCCAAGGCCATGCAGGCCACCGCCGCTGAGCTGACTACCCTCACCATTGTGCCAGTGGAAAATTCCACCGAGGGTGGCGTCACCGTCACCCTCGATACTCTCTGGCAGCTTCAGCAGCTCAAAATTCACCACGCCATGGTGATGCCCATTCGCCACGGCCTGCTCTCCCATGCCCAAGATTTAGAGGCTATCAGCGTGGTTTACTCCCACCCCCAGGCGCTGTCTCAGTGTCAGCGGTGGCTGGAGCACCATCTCCCCCAGGCCGACCTAGTTCCCACCCGATCCACCACAGATCCCCTGGGGCATCTGGCTGATGACCATGCTGTGGCGGCGATTTCGTCTGAATGGGCGGCACAGCTCTACGACCTGCCCATCTTGGCCCACGATATCAACGATCACACCGACAACCGCACCAAGTTTTGGGTGCTTAAAAGCAATACCTTAGCCGCTTCGAGTCAAGCTGGACAGGTTACCTCTCTGGCCTTTAGCCTACCGATCAATGGGCCTGGGGCCCTGCTTAAGCCCCTCGATGTGCTGGCCCGCTATGGCATTAACCTCAGCCGGATCGAGTCACGGCCCACCAAGCGATCGCTGGGGGAATACCTATTTTTCATTGACTTAGAAATCAGCGTTTCCAGCGAACTAGGTCAACAAGCCCTGGGGGAATTGCTGACCTGCACCGAAACCCTGATCAATTTTGGCAGCTACAGCGTAGCGGCCATCGAGCCTGACCTATCTGCCGCCAAAGCCAGAACCCAGGCTACTCAAGCACCCCTTTGAGGGCCGTGCGGGCGGCCAAATGATTACGGGTAGAGGTCAAGATCTCGGCTTCACGCTCCAGTCGTACACTGGTATCGTCCATCTCTAGCAGGGCCTGCTGCTCTAGGGCTACTCCGTGCAAATTGCTGGCTACCCAGTAGGACAGTTCGATGGGAATATCAGGAATATTCTCAGGCAGATCGATATCTTGCTCGGTGAGCTTAGCCGAGAGATGCACCACATCCCGCAGCAGGCGATCTACATCGGAGGCTAGGGGGTGCAAATCTTCGCTGGTGGGTTTGTCCTCGACCCACTCCACCAGACCCACCCTATAGGGCTTTTCACGCACATAGCTGAGCAACCGAAACCGCTGTTGGCCAATGGTCAAAATCTTGAGGCGATCGTCGGGCAGCCGCTGGTAGTGAAGAATCTCGGCGCAACAACCCACATTGGCAGGCTGCCCCGTCGTGGGGTCAAGCATCAGCACCCCAAAGCGGCGATCGCTCTGGAGAACGGTATTCATCATGATGCGGTAGCGGGGTTCAAACACATTAAGCGGCAGGTGCCTCCCCGGAAACAAAACTAGCTCAGGTAGCGGGAAAAGCGGTAGCTCTCGCACAGATATGGACTCGGGGAATGCCATTATCGCCTCTTGCGGATTCAAGCAGGCCATGCCGGAGCAGGGCAGGCTGTAACACTTGTTTACATAAGGGTATTCTAACCCAACTCCCCCTGAGAATGCTGCCCGTAACTGCATCGTTCTACCCCACAGGGCTTCGGGATGAGGTGCCAAAAAACCGCCGAAGGCTAAGCCCTCGGCGGTTTTTGAAATTGCCCTATAGCTTGACTTCAATATCTACCCCAGCAGGCAGATCGAGCTTCATTAGAGCATCAATAGTTTTAGACGAGGGTTGATAAATATCGATAATCCGGCGATGGGTGCGGCTCTCGAAGTGCTCCCGCGAGTCTTTGTCGACGTGGGGAGAGCGCAGCACGCAATAAATCCGGCGCTTAGTGGGCAGAGGAATGGGGCCAATTGCTGTGGCGTTAGTGCGGTTGGCCGTGTCGACGATTTTTTCGCAGGAGGTATCAAGCAGTCTGCGGTCAAAGGCCTTAAGGCGAATGCGAATCTTTTGTTGCTGAATAGTAGCCATAGTTCTCAGATAGATAAATTGTCAAGGTACAAAACTAAAGTCTATGCCCTAGACCAATAGAGACTAGAGCAAAAAGACAGGAGAAACCCTGAGGGAGGATTTCTCCTGTCTTGGTCAAGTTAGCCCTGGGCTTACTTGAGGATTTTGGAAACCACGCCGGCTCCCACGGTGCGACCACCCTCACGGATAGCAAAGCGCATGCCCTGCTCAATGGCGATGGGGTTGATCAACTCTACGGTCATTTTGATGCGATCGCCAGGCATAACCATTTCAGCATCGCTGCCGTCGTCGGCGGTGAAGGCCATGATGCTGCCGGTTACGTCAGTGGTACGGACGTAGAACTGAGGCTTGTAACCGGGGAAGAAAGGAGTGTGACGCCCACCCTCTTCTTTCTTGAGGATGTACACCTCGGACTCAAACTGAGTGTGGGGGGTGATGCTGCCGGGCTTAGCCAGCACCATGCCGCGCTCAATGTCTTCTTTCTGTACACCGCGCAGCAGCAGACCCACGTTGTCCCCAGCCATCCCTTCATCGAGGGTCTTCTGGAACATCTCTACTCCAGTTACCGTGGTGTTGCGAGTATCGCGGATACCAATCAACTCAACGGTTTCGCCCACTTTCACCTTGCCGCGCTCAATGCGCCCAGTGGCCACTGTGCCCCGACCAGTGATGGAGAATACGTCCTCAACAGCCATTAAAAAGGGCTTGTCAATGTCGCGCTCCGGGGTAGGAATATATTCGTCAACGCTGTCCATTAGCGCCAAGATCTTGTCAACCCACTCATTCTCACCGCGCTTAGTAATGGGAGTAGTCGTGAGCGCCTCTACCGCCATCAGAGCAGATCCCGAGGTGATAGGAATCTCATCACCGGGAAATTCGTATAGGTCAAGCAGTTCACGAACCTCTAGCTCGACCAGCTCTAGCAGCTCTTCGTCATCGACTTGGTCTTGCTTGTTCAAGAACACCACGATGCTAGGTACACCCACCTGCTTAGCTAGCAGGATGTGCTCCCGAGTTTGGGGCATGGGGCCATCGGCGGCAGAGCACACCAGAATGGCTCCATCCATCTGAGCTGCACCGGTGATCATGTTTTTCACATAGTCAGCGTGGCCAGGGCAGTCAACGTGGGCGTAGTGGCGTTTTTCAGTCTCATACTCCACGTGGGCCGTATTGATGGTGATACCGCGCGCCTTCTCTTCGGGGGCAGCGTCGATTTCGTCGTACCTACGAGCCTTAGCGCCACCAGCAGCCGCCAGCGTCATGGTGATGGCCGCCGTCAGAGTGGTCTTGCCATGGTCAACGTGGCCAATGGTGCCAATGTTGACGTGGGGTTTATTGCGTTCAAACTTTTCGCGTGCCATTTACGTTACGTGTCCTTTCCTTTCTAAGCGTTCCCAGCGTTTTTAGAGATAATGGCCTCAGCCACGTTCCGAGGAACTTCACCATAATGGC
>JBBSLR010000342.1:0-4214 GCA_038255045.1 Phormidesmidales cyanobacterium | reverse complement strand
TTAATTAACCTAGAGCGAGACAGTCAGCATGACTAGCAACCTATCCACCGAGCTGCGCGAAGGCACCAAAAAAGCCCATACCATGGCCGAAAACATGGGCTTTGTGCGCTGCTTCTTGCGCGGCGTGGTCGAAAAGAATTCTTACCGCAAGCTGGTGGCTAACTTCTACTACGCCTACACGGCGATGGAAGAAGAGCTAGAGCGCCACAAAAATCACCCCGTGGTCTCTAAGGTTTACTTTCCTGAGCTACACCGCAAGGCCTCTCTAGAGGCCGACCTGGCCTACTACCATGGCCCCAACTGGGCCAGCGAAATTGCGATGACCCCCGGCGGCAAGCGCTACGTGGATCGCATTCGCGAAGTGGCCAACACCCAGCCCGAGCTGCTGGTGAGCCATTCTTACACCCGCTATATTGGCGATCTGTCGGGTGGGCAAATTCTCAAGGGCATTGCCCAACGGGCGATGAACCTGGCCGAGGGTGAGGGCACGGCGTTCTACGAGTTCCCCGAAATTTCTGACGAGAGGGCGTTTAAGGTCAAGTATCGCGAGTCGCTGGATGCGGCTCCGGTGGATGAGGCCATGGTGGCTAGCATCGTCGAAGAAGCCAACGATGCCTTTGGCCTGAACATGGAAATGTTCAAGGAGCTGGAGGGCAACCTGGTGAAGGCCATTGGCCAGATGCTGTTTAACACCCTGACCAGCCGCCGCCGTCGCGGCAGCACTGAGCTGGCCACCGCTGAGTAAACCCTGACAACACTCCGGTCTGAGATTAAAAAAAGGGCAGCGATGTATCGTCGCTGCCCCTTTTTTATGGGGTTCCTCGGGAGGGTCAAGTTAGCTGTCGGCCTTGGGCTGTATCTGAATGGTGACTGCCGCCAGGTAGGGGATTTGTCGGTGCAGGTGGGCTCTGACATGGGCGGCGATCGCTCCCCCCTCCGCTACTGAAAGCCCTGGCGCTACCCCTAGATCAACCTCGCCATAGAGCCGATGCCCCAACCACCGGGCCTTAACCTGAGTGACGGTAGCACCTTCCACCCCGTGCTCAACTTCGTGACGCAGGCGCTCAGTCACCTCTGGCTCTACCCCATCTAGCAACCGGGTAAACACCGTCTGGGTCGACTGCCACACCACCTGCAGCAGCACCAGGGTAATCACCAACCCCATTACCGGGTCGGCCCAGGGGTAGCCCAACCCCACCCCCAGGGCGCTGACCAGCACCGTCAGACTGACCAGCCCATCGGTGCGGGCGTGCAGCCCATCGGCCACCAGGGCGGCGCTGTTGATCTCGCGCCCCACCCGCAGCCGAAACAGCGCCACCAGCTCGTTGCCAAGAAAGCCAATCACTGCCGCCGCTGCCAGGGCCGCTAGATGGTCTAAGGGCTGGGGATGGCGCAGGCGCTCAATCGATTCGTACCCGGTGATTAGAGCGCTAAAGAAAATCACCGCTACGATCGCCACTCCGGCCAGATCTTCTGCCCGACCATAGCCGTAGGCAAAGCGCGGGGAGGGTTTGGCCCGGGCCAGCACAAACGCCACCCCCAGGGGCACCGAGGTCATAGCGTCGCCCACGTTGTGAATCAGGTCGGCCATCAAAGCGACACTGCCCGAGAGGGCAAAAACAATCGCCTGGGCGATCGCCGTCACCACCAGCCCCACAAACGACCACTTCACCGCCCACAGACCGCGATTGGAGGCGGCGATTTCAGGATCAACGGCCCCGTGGGTGTGGGCGTGAACCCCATGGTCATGGTGAGAATGCCCATGCTGGTGGTCGTGAAGCGTTGTTAGGGCAATCACTTCTGCTTCACTAGAACCTGGGGCTGGGGAGGTCGAGTTGGGCATAGTCGGTGGGGCGGGGCTACTGGAGCATTAGGATACCTGCTATGGACATGATCGCTCACCGGCAGGGTTCTCTAAACTACAAGGCTAAACCAAGAGGCCGGAGAGACAGTTTATGTCTCCCCGACCTCTAATCTTTATCTAGCTACTCTCTACCTAGACCTAAGACGATTGACCCTAGTCAAGGTCAGACTTTTTCACCAGGTGAGCCTCTAGGAACCACAGACGCATGTCAATGGTGCGAGAGATCTCGGTGTAGAGGTCGGCGGTATCGGCATCGCCCAGGTCATCGGTGGCGTCGATGGCGCCGCGCACATGTTTGCCGTAGGCGGCAAAGCGCTCGGCCAGGGCGGTGACATGCTCAACTCCGTCAATGGCATTAAACGGGTACTCAGGCAAAATCGACTCGGCAGCGGCAACGCGGGCGGTGCCCATGGCGGTGCCGCCCAGGGCGGTGACGCGCTCGGCCACCATATCGACATACTCTTCTAGCTCGCCAGCCAGCTCGTCAAACAGCTCGTGAAGCTGCAAGAAATCCATGCCCTTGACGTTCCAGTGGGCCTGCTTGGTCTGGGTTTTGAGATCGAGGGTGGCGGCGAGGGTCTGGTTTAAGATCTCGGTGACCTGCGATCGCACGTTGGCCGCCATATCAATGCGGGTCGGGTAAAACCGACGTTTAGCTTCAGTTTTTACGGGAGTTGCAACCATAGGGCCTCTCTTTCTATTTGAAAATCGAATCTATCTGCCAACCAAACTTGTCAACTAACTTGTCAACCAAATCAACCACCAACAAACCTGCCGCAGGGCCTGTTGCTGAAATCCTACCATTACGGCATTTGGCATGGCTCAGTCGGCACCCTTAAATCATACTCGTTATGAGTACGACTTGCAACCTGCCTAAATATTTTGTGCCCGTAGTGTTTAACTTCGGTACCTTATCCCCGCGATCTCAGCCTCCACCTGTATCTAGGGGCAGAATTTGGAACCCAATTTGAATTGGGCGATCGCCCCTACTGACCCAGCTCTAGACGCACCTGCTCAACCAAATCTGCGGTCACCTCTTCGGCCTCTAGCGCACGGGCCGCGTCTTCAATATGCTTGCGGGCCTGGGCACGCACAAAAAACGGAATGTTTTTGAGCTTGGCCTGGGCATCTGCCGTCCAAAAGAGACCATTAACCATTAGCGAAGCCTGTCCCCAATTGCAATAGATGCCGACATCCTATATGGATCGCCGGGGTCAATGTAAGGTTTTTGCCAAGGTGTAACGTTCCGTCAGGAATTGCCCCGCCTGCCGCCGTAGGTTAGGGTGTCGGCCACCTTAGCCAGCTGGGATGGCGAAAGCACTCAGGTGACGGCGCTCAGTTAGGGCAACTGCCCCTGCTGCGACTGCCCTAACTGAGCGCCATCTAAGCGCCATTCAAGCGCCATCTAGGCGACCTCAGCAGCACCGCCTGTCCCCGGAACCCCAGCCCCTGTTCTAAAGTCCTGACGGTTTGGGAACACTGACAGCACGTTGGCGAAAGGCCCTTCGACCAGAGTTTGGTACAAGTTACTAGAGAGCGTCATGGTAGCAACAACCCACTACAGAAGAGATGAAATCTCCCGTCCATCGGCTGCGGCTGACCCGGAGTTTGCCCTCACCGCCCCGGGGGACGATGAGAACGGCCCGCTGCATGACTTCTCTGTCGCCGACCCCAATGACAGCGCCGATGACAGCGACTTCGAAGCCGATACAGCAGCGGTGCTCAAGGGTCAACGCACCACCGACCTAGTGCGCCTCTACCTGCAAGAAATTGGCCGGGTGCGGCTGCTAGAGCGCGATGAAGAGGTCTCTGAGGCCCAGTGCGTTCAAGGCTATGTGCAGCTATTAGAAGATTTAACCCAGGCCGCTGAGCAGAATGGCGGTATTTTGGCCACCTACAGCAAACTGCTGCAAACCCGCGATCGGCTCTCGTCGCAGCTGGGCTACCGCCCCTCCCTCGAGCGCTGGGCCGCCGCTGCCGAGGTGCCCATCGCCGAACTCAAGCCCACCCTGGCCGAGGGTAAGCGGGCCTGGGCTCAGCTCAGCAACCTCACCGTGCCCGACTTAGAGAAGGCCGTCTCCGAAGGCATTCGCGCCAAAGAGCACATGATCAAGGCCAACCTGCGCCTGGTGGTGTCGGTGGCCAAAAAATACCAAAACCGTGGTCTAGAGCTGCTTGACCTGATTCAAGAAGGCACCCTGGGCCTAGAGCGGGCGGTCGAAAAGTTTGACCCCACCAAGGGCTACCGCTTTAGCACCTATGCCTACTGGTGGATTCGCCAGGGCATTACCCGGGCGATCGCCACCCAGAGCCGCACCATTCGCCTGCCCGTCCACATCACCGAAAAGCT
>JBBSLR010000341.1:0-4215 GCA_038255045.1 Phormidesmidales cyanobacterium | reverse complement strand
GTGTGTCCCCCCTCGGGCCGCGATCGCACCACCATGGTGCGGATGGTAATAGCGGTGTTGAGCTGGCCCTCAAAATCGTAGTGCCCGTAGACCCCAGAGTAGGGGCCACGGCGGCAGGGTTCTAGGTCGTGGATGATCTGCATGGCGCGAATCTTGGGTGCGCCGCTGACGGTGCCCGCCGGAAAGCAGGCCTTGAGCAAATCCCAGGCGGTTTTGCTGGGGCTGAGGCGGCCCACCACGTTGCTGACGATGTGCATCACGTGGGAGTAGCGCTCGATCACCATCAGCTCATCGACCTGCACGGTGCCGCTGAGGCAGACCCGACCCAGATCATTGCGGCCCAGATCTACCAGCATGACGTGCTCGGCCCGCTCCTTGGGGTCGGCCAGCAGATCTTGCTCGTAGGCGTTGTCTTCGGCGGCGGTTTGACCGCGAGGGCGAGTGCCGGCGATGGGGCGCACCGTGGCCACCGGGGGCTGGCTGGGGTCGTCGGCCAAGGTGGCCTTGACCATGACCTCAGGGCTAGAGCCAATCAGCTGCCAGTCGTAGAAATTGAAGTAGGCCATGTAGGGGGAGGGGTTGATCTGCCGCAGGGAGCGGTACAGGTCAAAGGGGTCGCCCTCGTAGGTGGTGTCGAGCCGCTGGGAGATTACCACCTGAAAGATGTCGCCGGCTTGAATGTGACCCTTAGCCCGCTCGACGCTGGCGCAGAACTCTGCGGGGGTGCGGTAGGTGCGGTAGGCTACCGGGGACGCCTGGCGGCGCGGGTGCCAGGGCAGGTTGGCCTGCTCGGCAGTCAGGGGCAAGGTCAGCTTGTAGAGCATCTGGCGGACGCGATCGCACGCCCCCTGATACGCCCCCTGTAGATCTGTCGCTGGATCGCGCAGGTCAGCGTAGGCGACGGCCCAGATTTTGCGCTGCACCTGGTCAAAAATCAGCAGGCTATCCACCTGCATCCACAGCCCGTCGGGCAGGTCGTCGGGGCCGGGCGGGTAGATCGGCACCGTCGGCTCAATCCAGCGGATCAGCTCGTAGCCCCAAAAGCCAAATAGCCCGCCAATGTCGGGGGGCAGGGCCGGTAGCTTGACTGGGCGGTAGGGGGCCAGGCAGTGGGTCAGGGTATCGAAGGGGTTGCCCTGGTGCTCGATGACGGTGCCGTCGCGGTGGGTCTGGGTGGAGCGATCGCCCCGGTTTTCTAGCACCCACAGCGGGTCGCAGCCCAAAAAACTATAGCGACCCAGGCTTTCGCCTCCCTCGACCGACTCCAGCAAAAAGCTGTAGGGCTGGCCCGCACACACCTTGTACCAGGCCGATACGGGGGTGTCTACATCGGCCAGCCACTCCTGGTAGACCGGCACAAAGTTGCCCTGGGCGGCGGAGGTCTTAAATTGCTCAAAGTCGGGGAAAATCATGGCCATTATTCTATAACTGGGCCGCAGAAAACGCGATCATCCAAACAATCTCTTTACCCATCGCTGGCGGTCTCTAAGTAGCACGCAGCAAAAGGGGCATAGCCGAAACTACGCCCCTCACAACACAACAGTCACAGTCAAAACGTGGCAGATTGCCCCAGCCTACACTTCGTAGGTAGCCTTACCGCTAAATTTGATAGTAGCGGGGTCGGGGTTAGCCCCAATGTTGCGGGCTACGCTGCCCACAATCCCACGACCTTCGTTCACCTTCTCGGGGAAGACGCCGTCGGCGGGGTGCAGATACTGGGTCTCACCGCTGGGGTAAACGCGGTAAATCTTGTAGTCTTCGATCCTGGGCTTAAACTTATTGCGCAGCTGTCTACTCAGGGCCAGGCACTGCTCTTTGCGGGCCAGATACAGCAGGTTTTCGCCTTCGTTCATAAAGGCAACCCCGCCCGTAGGCATTTCAAAAATCTGCTTCTTAGAGCTAGTCCAGGTGATGGCGTATTTTTCTTCCACCTGGGCTTTGGTGAGGAGGCCGCCGGTGCTGCCTCCAAAAATAGGTGTTTGACCTGTCAGCGTTTCAGTCATGAAGTCCTATCTCTCAACCACTTAAATGGGCGTTTGATGGGCATCGTATCATCGCGAGAGTGGGGGGTAATACCGATTGTTGAGGAAGAGTAACAGTTCTTCAGGGAACGAGGTGTCGGGTTTTGGGTTTTGGGTATCGGGTTTTGGGTATTCCCTGACACCCGACACCTGACACCCGACACCCGTTTTAGGCCGACCAGGGATTTTGGAAGTCGGCATATAGCGTTAGCCCACCGTCGATGTAAAGGGTTTGTCCGGTGATGTAGGCGGCCTCATCGGAGGCGAGAAAGGCCACGGCGGCGGCCATCTCTTCGCTGGTGCCCGCTCGGCCCATGGGAATGTGGCTTTCGACTTCGGCTTGTTTCTCGGGGTCTTCGGTCCATTCTTCATTGATCGGGGTGACGGTGGCCCCAGGGCCAATGCCGTTGACGCGAATGCCCCGGGCCGCATATTCCAGAGCTAGGGTGCGGGTCATGTTGCCCATGCCGCCCTTGCTGATGGAGTAGCTCAGGTACTGGGGCCGGGGAATAATTTCGTGGACGCTGGAGATATTGATGATGCTGCCGGGCCGGTTGTGGGCCAGCAGGTGTTTGATGGTTTCGCGGGCGCACAGGTAAGCCCCCCGCAGGTTGACCCCCAGCACCCAGTCAAAGCTGTCGACGTTGATCGCATCGGAGGGGCTATCGGTCTGCACCCCGGCGTTGTTGACTAAGATGTCGAGCTGGCCAAAGCGCTCCAGGGTTTGCTGCACCATGGAGACCACATCCTCCTCCTTAGACACATCTCCCTGGACCAGCCGCGACTGAACACCGCAGACCTCGATGTCTTTACAGGCTTTTTCCATCGCCTGGCGGTGGGTGTCGGCGGCACCATCGCCATCGCTGCGATAGTTAATCACGATGTTGCAGCCCTCTTCGGCTAGGCGAATAGCGATCGCTTGACCAATGCCCGAGGAGGCGCCGGTAATCAGGGCGGTTTTGCCGGTGAGTCCTTTCATGGTGGGGAGGTAGGGGTAGGGGATAGAGAGTGAAATTCTGCCCGTGGGAAAACTTACAGATCCCGAGCTGGACTTGGATATAGTCCCTCATTCCAGAATTTTAGCCACCATACTAAAACTACAAACGTTGGCGTATCCCCCTTGGGGTTTTATTTCTCTCCATATCTTGACCAGTGTCGATTAAGGAGTCTTTAAGGGATGTACGTTCTGATTGGCGGGGCCGGCATGCTGGGCCTAGATCTGGCGAAAACTCTGCTCGACGAAGGGCACACCGTGGCGGTGGTCGATACTGACGCCCTAGCCTGTCAGTTTGCCCGCGAAAAAATTGGGGTGATGGCCTTTGAGGGCAGTGCCGTTAACACCACCACCCTGCTAGAGGCGGGCATTCGCAAGGCCGATGCGGTGATTGCCGCCCTGCCGGAGGATGCCCTCAACCTGGCTCTAGTGACCCTGTCGAAGCACTACGGGGTGCCCCAGACGGTGGTGCGCATGAGCGATCGCGACTTTGCCGAACCCTACCAGCTGGCCGGGGCCACCCACACCATCAGCACCACCGAACTCACCATCAACCGCATGGTAAACGCCATTGAATACCCTCAGGTGGAGGCAATGATGCACTTCGAGCAGGGCCAGGTGGAGGTGATCAAGCTGCCCATTCCCCAGCGGTGTACGATTGTGGGCCGCACCCTGGCCGAGATTGCCCAAGACCCCAGGTTTCCGGCGGGCACGCTGATCATCGGCTACCAGGCCCACCCCCACGAAGACTTGACCATCCCCAACGGCAGCACGGTGATCGAGAGTGGCTCCACCATTTTGGCGGTGACCAAGCCGGGCCTGGTGCGGCAAATGCTAGATTTTATGGGCCTCTGCGCCTAGGCCATGCCAGGGGATGGGAGATGCCCTAGTGCAGCGTCAAAATTAAAAATTAGGGTTCGCGTAGGTTGGGTGAAACGAAGTGTTCGCGCAGCGTCTCCAGAGGAGAAACCCCAACAGCAGTAAGCTTTGTTAGGTTCCGCTAGCGCTTCACCCAACCGACAAATTGAGGCTTGACAGACCACTAGGCAGAGCGGCGTCTGGTGAGGCGGCGACCCTCGGCCACAGCGGCATTGCTGCGCTTGACGGCCTGGCGCACCGCCTGAAACCCTCTGGAAATAGCTGCACTCATTTACAAATCCTCAACAGTTGAAAAAATTGGACAGGCTGAACATTAAAATG
>JBBSLR010000340.1:0-4223 GCA_038255045.1 Phormidesmidales cyanobacterium | reverse complement strand
TTGCGCCCCGGCATGCCCGAGATCGAACCGCCGGGGTGGGTGCCCGCCCCCGTCAAAAACAGCCCCTCAATCGGGGTTTGGTAGTTAGCCAGCTCGGGCAGCGGGCGAAAGAACACCATCTGGTCGAGGGTCATATCGATGTGGTAATGGTTGCCCTTACGCACCCCCAGCCGCTGGGTTAGCTCAGCCGGGCTTTCTACTCGCCGGGCAATGACCGACTGTTTGAGGTTGGGCGCATAGTCGGCCAGCTTATCGAGCACGCGATCGGCCACTTTGTTTTTCCGCTCATCGGTCCAGCCGGTGCCGAGCAGGCCGGTGCCCTCGGCGTCTTTGATTTGGTAGGGGGCAAAGAACTCAACCCAAAGGGTATGCTGGCCCGCCGGGGCCATCGACGGGTCGAGCACCGTCGGCACCACCGCATACAGCGAGGGATCTTGGTCAGGAATCAACCCTTGCAGAGGCATCGCGTGGGCGGTTTCCACCTGATCCATCGAGTCGGCAATTAAAATTGAGCCAATCAGATAGTCGTCTTGATGACCGTAGGCCTCAAAGCGGGGCATTTCGGATAGGGCGCAGTCGATTTTGAGAATGCCCTCGTTGTTGTTGACGATGCGCCGGTCAAGCCGCTCGCTCAAACCGGGGGCAAAGGATTGAGCATCGGCCGCTGGCACCAAATCTTGAAACACTCGCTGGGCATCGATGTTTGAAATTACCCCTTTTTTCGCTCGATATTCCTGCCCCCCAGCGACCCGTACCCCCTCCACGCGCCCCTGGCTATTGACCAAAAGCTGTTCCACAGCCTGATCGCAGAGAATTGTGCCGCCGTTGGCTTGAACCATGCGCACCAGGGCATCGACTAGGGCACCAGTACCGCCCCGAGGGCGGGCCATACCGGGGTTGTGGCGCAGTCCCATCATCATCGAACCGACGGCCAGGGTTTTCTCCGAGGGTGGCCCCCCCAGTTCTGATGCCAAACGGGCCAGGGGCGCTTTGACAACTTCAGTATCAAACCACTCGTTGAGCGTGTTTTCGGGGCTATTCAACATCGTGCGCACCAAGTCTAGGGCCTGGTCAACGCCCCCAATCAGCGACAGCAAATCTTGCAGGTTGTGCAACCCGTAATTGCCCAAAATGTCGATGATAGATTTTGGCGGGGCATTAAATACAGGGGTAATAGCCTGGATGAGGGTATCCCAGAAGGCCATGTACTCTTTGTATTTAGCGGCATCTCGCGAGCTGTAGCGGGCAATTTCTGCACAGGTTTGATCGACCGATCGATGGGCTAGAAAGGTTTTGCCGTTGGCCTGGGGGCAAAAGACAACCGGGTCGCAAAACAGATACTCTAGACCATATCGTTCTAGCTCTAGCTCATCGACCACCGGCCCCAGGTGTATGAACTCGTGGTCGATGGCGCAAAGGTTGAAATGAAAGCCTGGGGCCTCCTGCGGCAGGGCCTCTTCTGTGGTGGCAGCCCCGCCCGGAATCGACTGTTTTTCCAGCAGCAAAACGCTATAGCCTGCCTTCAATAAATATCCAGCACAGACCAAGCCATTGTGACCCGCACCAATTATAACAACGTCAAAAGTCTGCATAGAATCATGGGTAACATTTGACCTGATAATAAATAAATTCTTCTCAAAATCAGCCTGTCATTGGAGAGAGATTTAGCAGGAAAAATACTTTAACAAAAGGCTGTACTCAAACAACTCAAAACCCTACAAAATGTAAAGTTTTTTTACTGATTGAAAAGTTCACTACTTGGTTTTGCTTGGGCGTTGAGTCTGACTGAAATGCTAAAAGGCTGTCTTGCCGCGATTCTTATACGCTAAAAAACCTCCTACCTGGGCTGGGGTAGGAGGTTTTTTGTCTAGGCCTTTTCAGAAAGCGCTGGATCAAAGTCGTTTAGTCGAATGTCACTGAATTAAGGCTGGTGGGCAATGCTCACCCTACGGCAGATCAGGGCTTCTGGCGATCTGGGAGGGTTAATTTCAGCTTACGTCAATGCCATTCGTTATAGTCGACTAGCTGTTGTGACTGTGAGGCTAGGCTCTTTTAGAGTTCAGACGAGCGATCAGTGCTCAACTCAGAGCCCGAACCATCGCGCAGAAAGGCGGGAGCTTTCTTTTCGAAATAGCTGCCGATAAAGGTGTTGACCGCAGAGAGCACAACTGGCCCCAGCAGAAAGCCGATAATGCCGGTGACGTAGAAGCCCGGTACCACTAGGGAGGCCAGCCAGAGACACAGGCCATTTAGCACGAAGGAAAAAGCCCCCAAGCTAAGAAAGCTAATGGGCAGCGTTAACGTTTGCAGCACTGGCTTTACAAAGGCGTTGACCACGCCCACTGACACGGCGGCGATCGCCGCAGCGGTTAGAGTGTTAATCGTTACACCAGGCACGATCAAATCTACCACCAGCAGGCTGAGGGCCGTAGCCAGGCCAGATAAAAGAATGCTCCACATAAGTCATCTCCTAGGGAAAAAGTACTATTGACAGACAAGTTTGTAGACCGAATGCTGTCGGGGTTGAACCAGCAGTAGTTAGCCGCCTGAAGAAAAGCCAGCCAGCTTTCCTGAAGGCTAAATCTGCTTCACATGCTTTCAAGATAAAAATGAATTTGGGTGTTTGTGTCTACTGTTAGATAGATAAAGTCAGACTGTAAACTAATATTTCATCTATGCCTGAATCTTTAGTAAGTATAAGTAATAGACATAAGTATATAGACGACTAATGTAGGTCGGCAGCATCATAAGTGGGATGTGTTAGGCATAGCCGTAACGCATCAAACCCTTATCTGGCATGGGTTACGCTGCGCTAACCCATCCTGCAGTGGTTCTACATTTAATTAGCTCTACCTACTTAAGCCTTTGGGTGTAGTCAGCCTACTGCTATTGAGAGATACCTATCTAAATATTGTTACCTACACTACTAATTAGCCCTGATAAGGCCCGATCGCATGGTGGCCTTATCGTTCGTTATCGGAGTAAACCTATGTTGATGACTTTAGAAATTGGAATGGCAGTTGCCGCTCTAGGGGCCGCCCTACTGCTGGTTCGCCTGCCCAAGACTGGACAGGCTGGCTTAGTGGCCCTAACCTGTTTGGCGGTCGTGCTGGCCGGATTTACCCAGCCTGCGTTAGCTGGTGCGGTTAACGGTGATGCCTTGACTGGTGGTCAAAAAGAACTCAATCAAACCCTTAAGGCTACGCCCAACGACAATCAATATCAGGGCATTGAGTACGCCGATGTTAAGGGCACACCTTTGGGTGATCAGGAGATTACCGACCGGGTCGAGGGCGCAGTTCCCGAAAATCTAAAGGTTAGCGTATCCAATGGCTCGGTACGACTGACTGGCAAAGTGGCAGATCGCAGCGCGGCCCAGGCCATAATTGATGACGTAAAAGCTATCCCTGGCGTGCATGAAGTCGCCTACGATCTGGGGCTTAAGCGCTAATAAAAGACCAACCCATAAAATAGGCCTCATCCAAGTCCAAAAGCAGAGTTCTACCTGGGGAAAACTACAGATCCCAAGCTGGACTTGGTATACCGGTAAAATCGGCAGAAATTCTGCCGATTTTTTATGTTTTTTTAATGGTTTGAGGTGTCACTGGGTTTTCTCTACTTCACAATGCTCCGGACGGCTTTGTGGGCAGGGGGCCGCTGGGGCGGTGAATTCGTCGGCAAATTTCCTCGGGCTTTTCCAGCTGAGATTTTTGTTCTAGCAGGGCTTCTACCGCTGCCAGAAGTTCTGGCTGGCCCCAGTTTTGATAGAGCGAGGCGGCGATCGCACAGCCCCCGGCCCCCACGCCCTCCTTCACAAACCCCCGCTCGTAGGCCCGCAGTGCCTCAAACCGCGAATTCTCAAAGCTAAGCGGCGTCGCCATCAAACAGGCACCGGTCAGCCTCGCCAAACCCACCGTATCCCCCGTGGCATCCTCCGCCACCCAGCGGGTCGTGCCCACCACCACATTTTCAGGGTTCCACCCGTAGCCCTCCGCCTCGGCCATGGCTACCATCAGCGCATAGACCGCCAGCATTTGCGTGCCCCCCGCCAGCAGCACTGGCCGGGTGCGGCTGGCGGCGATCGCCAGCCCCGCCACCACCGGCTGCATCGGGTCGCCCACCGCCGCTACCACCGCCAGGGGATGGGGCTTTGCAGCTAGTCCAGCGCGGGAAAGGCCCCGGACGACCAAGGCCCGCTTTTGACTGTGGTTACAGGTGGGGTG
>JBBSLR010000339.1:0-4224 GCA_038255045.1 Phormidesmidales cyanobacterium | reverse complement strand
TCGATGTAGGTGTCGATGGTGCGCTTGATGCTTTCAGCGACGGCATCGGCTTGGTCGAGATTTTCCTTCAGGCCATCGCTGAAGGTCAGCTGGGTGCCCTGAATATCGGTCAGCCGCCCGTGCAGACCCATGCCCTGGAGGGCAAAGTGGCGCAGGTCAATTTCGCGACCGCCGCCGCGCCCGGTGACGTAGTGGTTGGTTTTGTGGCGCACGGTCTCTTTTTGCGGGTGGTCGTCGATCGCCAGATCGTAGTAACCCATCTGGTCGAGCCATTCGACTACATCTTTGCCCCGGTAGCGGCGGGGCGATCGCGGCGCACCCCCCACGCACAGGTGTACCTTGCGGCCCGCCAGGTGCAGGTCTTCGGCGATCTGACAGCCCGACTGCCCTGTGCCCACCACCAATACAGCTCCCTCCGGCAGCGCCTCAGGGTTGCGGTACTCCGCCGAGTGCAGCTGCACCACATCGGTCGCTAGCCGCTCCGCTAGGCGAGGAATTTTGGGCGTGTGGTAGCCGCCCGTGGCTACCACTACCTGATCGGCGGTAAAGTCACCCTGGCTAGTGACCACCTCAAAGCCGCCGCCCTCGTAGTACTTCACTCGCCCTACTTTGACCCCAGTTTTAATCGGTGGGTTGAAGTGGCTGGCGTAGCGCTCGATGTACTCCACAATGGCGTCGCGCGGCATAAAGCCCTCGGGGTCACTGTCGGGGTAGGGAAAGCCGGGCAGTTGGCACTGCCAGTTGGGAGTGACCAGGCAGAATGAATCCCACCGCTTGGTGCGCCAAGAGTGGGCGATCTGGTGCTGCTCAAAGACCATGTGGTCGATGCCCAAGCGGTTGAGGCAGTAGCTGATCGACAGCCCCGACTGGCCGCCGCCGATCACGATTACGCCGTAATGCATAGCCATAGTGAAACCTGGGAGTGGGGTGAAATGAGCGAGTCTGCTTTTTTGTACCGTAGGCCGTTGTCTTGGGGTTGCTTGTAACTCCGGCTACCGAAAGCCTTGATCTAGCGCTAGTGGGAGGGAGGGGGCGGCGAGTCTCCTGCGGAGAGGCGGCGCCAACGCGCTGTTGTTGCCCGCTTGCCGATGCGATCGGGGTCAATTGGGCGCTACCCCCTGTCGAAAGTGATAGGGGTATTCGTTGGCTAGAGAGCTTAAGGGCGCTGGCCTGCCCCCACCCCTGTTGATTAGAGCAGACCTCTAACGTTTGTAATTGCTGATACGAGAACTCTGGAAGATCGCCCCTAAGGTGCTGAAACGTGCAGCCCAACATTCAGCGCTGCCAGCAATTTTGCCAGGAGCTAAAATTCATGCCCGAAATTACGATGCCAGCCCACCAGGCTGGGGATTTTTTGGTTGATTACGAAGAAAAAGTATTCCCCGATGTGCAGGCCGAGCCGGGCGAGAAAGCCCTCGTCACCTTCCACACTGTGGCCTTTGAGGGGTCGATCGGTTTGGTGAACCTGCTGCAAGCTACCCGCCTGATTCGCAAGGGCTTTGAGACCTCGGTGCTGCTCTATGGCCCGGGTGTCACCCTGGGCGTGCAGCGGGGCTTCCCCAAACTGGGCGACGAGGCTTTCCCCGGTCACCTGGCGATGAATAACCAGGTTGTCAAGCTGCTGGAGATGGGCTGCAAGATTTACGCCTGCCGCTTTGCTCTCCAGGCGCTCTATGGCCACGGCGAGCCTTCTCTCATCCCCGGCATTCGCCCCATTAGCCCCCTCGACGTGCTCGATATTGTGCTCATGCACCGCAAAGAAGGGGCCTTTATTCTCGACACCTGGACGATGTAGCCCTCACCCCCGAGCTACCTCTCCCCTCCTGGGAGGGGTGCCCGCAGGGCGGGGTGGGTTCCGGGGTTTAGGGAAACCCACGTCTACTTCTCCTAGGGGCACCCACCTCTACCCCTCCCAAGAGGGGATCGCCGTCAGTTCCGTAGGGTGGGCACTGCCCACCGCTCACCCAAGGCCAAAGCCTTAACCCCGCTCCTCCCACCCCTGCACATTGCTATGGACTACACCAAAACCATTCGTGCCGCCGCCGCCCAGATTAGCCCCGTGCTCTTTAGCCGCGACGGCACCACCGAAAAGGTGCTAGAAACCATCGCCCAGGCTGCCCAATCCGGCGTCCAACTCATTGTCTTTCCCGAGACGTTCATTCCCTACTACCCCTACTTTTCCTTTGTGCAGCCGCCCGTTCTCATGGGCAAGGAGCACCTGCGCCTCTACGAAGAGGCGGTGGCGGTGCCGGGGCCGGTGACCGATGCGGTGAGCCGGGCGGCGAGATCTTACGCCATGGTGGTGGTGCTGGGGGTCAACGAGCGCGAGGCCGGTTCCCTCTACAACACCCAGCTGATCTTTGACGCCGACGGCACCCTGGTGCTGAAGCGGCGCAAGATCACCCCCACCTACCACGAGCGCATGGTGTGGGGCCAGGGCGATGGGGCCGGGTTAAAGGTGGTGGAAACGGCGGCGGGGCGTGTGGGTGCCTTGGCCTGCTGGGAGCATTACAACCCCCTGGCCCGCTACGCGCTGATGACCCAGCACGAGCAGATTCACTGCGGCCAGTTTCCGGGGTCGATGGTGGGGCAAATTTTTGGCGACCAAATGGAGGTCACCATGCGCCACCACGCCCTGGAGTCGGGCTGCTTTGTGGTCAACGCCACCGGCTGGCTGACCCCCGAGCAAAAGCAGCAGATTACTGCCGACGAGGGGCTACATCGGGTGCTGTCGGGGGGGTGCTACACCGCCATCATCAGCCCCGAGGGGGTGCCGCTGACCGAGCCGATTACTGAGGGGGAGGGGTTGGCGATCGCCGATCTCGACTTCTCCCTGATCACCAAGCGCAAGCGGATGATGGACTCGGTGGGCCACTACGCCCGCCCCGACCTGCTGCGCCTCAAGGTGAACGCCGAACCCTGGTCGGTGGTGGAAACCCCCGCCGCCAAAGCGGCAAGTTCTCCAAACAATGGTGCGGTTTCCCCGTCCTTGGTCGATGCAGAAACAGTCAGTCCATCACCAAACGAGGTAAAGCTTCCGACAGCCTAGGCCATGGAGACAGACCCCCAGGTTCTTGGGGCAAACAACAGGTTTGGCCTTTGGGTAGCGGATAAGAACCCGGGGGTCTCTCCACACAGGGGTCACTCGTAGGGGGTGGCATCAATTGACGCAGATTGTTTTGGGTATTGAACGGCAGGCCATGAACAAACAACGGCTGATAACAGAGCTACAAACCCACGGGCTGCGGCTGGTAGACTCGACCCCAGGGGCCGCAGGACGGCGGGGCGGCGCAGGCCCCTCTGACCACCGCGCCATCACCATCGACGGCACCACGGTCATGGTGCCGGTCTACACCGATAGCGCTGCCCGCTCTCCCTACACCATCAGGGCTACGGAAACTAGCCCGCTGCATCTAGAAGCCTCGGGGGAGGCCATCACCCCCATCGACCTGCCCAACCCGCCCAAGTTCTACGGCCTCACCACCGCCGACGGCATTCCCTACTCAAAAATTGCCCTGCTGCACGGGCGCGACGTGCTGGCCACCACGGTGCAGCAGACCTGTATGCGCTACCGCGACCCCGCCACCGCCTGCCAATTTTGCGCCATTGAGAGATCTCTGGATGCCGGGCGCACCATTGCCCGCAAAACCCCGGCGCAGCTGGCGGAGGTGGCCGAAGCTGCCGTGCGGCTCGACGGGGTGACGAACATGATTATGACCACGGGCACGCCAAATTCGAGCGATCGCGGTGCCGCCTACCTGACCGAATGCGCCGCCGCCATTCGCCAACGGGTGCCGGATCTGCCCATTCAGGCCCAGTGCGAACCGCCGGATGACTTTGCCTGGTTTGGGCGCATGAAGGCGGCGGGCATCGATAGCCTGGGCATGCACCTGGAGGCGGTAGACCCCGAAGTGCGGGCCAAAATTATGCCCGGCAAGGCGGAGGTGCCGCTGACGGTCTATTACCAAGCCTTTGAGGCGGCGGTGCGGGTGTTTGGCTGGGGTCAGGTGAGCACCTACCTGCTGGCGGGCCTGGGCGACAGTTTAGAAACTCTAGTGGAGGCGAGCGATCGCCTCATCCAGATCGGCGTGTACCCCTTTGTGGTGCCCTTTGTGCCCATCGGCGAAACGCCGCTAGCTCACTATCCTGCCCCCAGCAGCGAGTTTATGTTTGCCCTCTACCAGCGGGTGGGGGCGCTGCTAAAGCAGTCGGGCATGGCCTCGA
>JBBSLR010000338.1:0-4225 GCA_038255045.1 Phormidesmidales cyanobacterium | reverse complement strand
ACGTCTAGGGGTTTGGTCAGGTGTTTTTGGTAGCCGCTGTCTAGGGCTTTTTGCTGATCGTCTGGGCGGGCATAGGCGGTGAGGGCGATCGCCGGAATTTGCCCCCCCTGCTCAGCCGGTAGCGCCCGGATCTGCCGAATCAGGCTGTAGCCATCCATTTCGGGCATGCCAATATCGCTGACTAAGACATGGGGCACGGCTGTTTTTAGGGCATCTAGGGCGGTGGTACCCGAGTCGGCTTTGATCACCTCAGCCTTGTACTGGGTCAGCAAGACCGCCAAAAAATCTAGGGTATCGGCAGAGTCATCGACGACGAGAACGCGAACTCCGGTGAGGTCTATGGTGCTAGGGGAGATTGCCGTCGCGGTGGGGGTTGATTTGCCGATCAACTCGGGTAGGTAAACGGTAAAGGTGGCCCCCTGACCGTCTCCGGGGCTGTCGGCGGCAATCGTGCCGCCGTGGGCCTCAACTAGCTGCTGCACAATTGCCAGACCCAGACCCAGCCCGCCATGGCGACGGGTGATCGAGATATCTTCTTGGCGGAAGGATTCGAACAGGTAGGGCAGAAACTCTGAACTGATGCCAATGCCGGTGTCGCTAACGATAATGCAGGCCTGGCCATTGATTTGGGTCAGCTGGACGGTGACCTGTCCCTGGTCGGGGGTGAACTTGATGGCGTTAGATAGCAGGTTCCAGACGATTTGCTGTAGGCGGACGGCATCGCCCAAAACTTGGAGATCGGGATCGAGGTCAAGGGTAATGGCGATCGCTTTGGCCTGGGCGGCTGTCTTGACTGCTTCCAGGGCGGCTTCAACCACAAAGGCTAGCTTGACGGGAGTTTGGTTGAGGGTCAATTTGCCGCGCAAAATTTTCGCCATATCCAGCAGATCGTCAACCAGCTGGGCCTGAAGTCGGGCGTTGCGCTCAATGGTGGCCAGGGCTTGAGCCGTTCTGTCGGCGTCAAAGCTGCGGGTTTGCAGTAGACTTGACCAGCCCAGAATGGGGTTGAGGGGCGACCGAAGCTCGTGGGAGAGCACCGCCAAAAACTGGTCTTTGAGCCGGTTGGCATGCTCGGCTTCTTCGCGGGCCAGGCGCTCTCGCTGGAGCAGCTCCTCCCGTTCGCGCTGAATGGCTTTGAGGTTAGTGATTTCGGTAAAGCCTGCGATCGCGCCGCGCACCGCTCCATCTGGCCCCAACAACGGTACGGCTTTACCGTAAATGGTGCGAATGGTGCCGTCAGGAAAGACAAACTCGATCTCGTCGGTGACCTCCTGACGGTTGCGAATCGCCTTTTGTATTGGTAGGTCTTTAGACAACATCTCTTCGCCATCTTTGAATTGCTTAAATAGCAGAGGGGTGTTGGCGTCTATGGGAGTAGCCGTGGCGTTGGTTCCCGGCTCGGTGCCCATCAGCTCGTAGGCCATGCGGTTGGCGGTCATCTCATGGCAATCGGGATCGTGGGCAATCCAAATGGCGGCGGGGGTGGTCTCCATTAAGACGGCCAGTTCTTCGACGCGAGCCATGGCGATCGCCTCGCTGGCCCTGAGGGCCTGCTCGGCCTGCTTGCGATCGTGGACATCGGCAATGTTGCCAACCCACTCTCGCACCGAGCCATCTGAGTCAAAGATGGCCATGCCCCTGGCCTCAAAGTAGCGATAGGTCTGGCTAACGGCGTGCCACAATCGCCCCTCGGCGGTGTGGGTGGTTAGGGTTTCTTTGGCCTGCTGCCACTGACGCTGCACCAGCTCGCGATCGTCGGGGTGTATGGCCTGCATCCGGCCTAGCCCCTGGTGTTCGGCCCAGGGCTGGCCGGTGTAGAGTTCCCATTCTGGCTGGGGGGTGACGAATGCCCCCTCGGCATCGGTGCTCCACACAATGGCCGACAGGGTGGAATTGAGCAGCCGATAGCGCTCTTCGCTGAGCTTTAGCCCAATTTCGGCCTCTTTGCGAGCGGTAACGTCGCTAATAAATCCTTCCCAAAAGGCAATGTCGCCGGTTTCTGAGAAGACTGGTGTAGCTCGCTCCCAGACCCATCGCAGGTCACCCTGGGCGTCGGTGATGCGGTAGGTAATGCGAATTGGCGTTTGGGTTTCAATATGGTCAGCGGCTTCAGCGCGCACCCTCTCCCGATCGGCGGGATGCACCAAGCTCTCCCAGGTGATGGTGTTCTGCAAAAAGTCATCTGCCGAGTAGCCCGTCACCTTTTGCACTCCTTTACTGATAAACAGCATGGTCCAGTCGGCGTCATTGAGCGCGCGAAATACAAAGCCGGGGAGGTTGCCGATCAGGGTCGAGAGCGATCGCTCGCTTTCCCGCAGTTCGATCTCAATACGCTTTGAATTCGTAATATCGATACAGGCCCCGGTCACCCCAATAATGGTGTGACCGTTGTCTCGCAGGGGTTCTAGGGTCAGATCATAGAACTGAGTTGTGTTTTGAACATCAACGCCGACTTCCTGGCGCAGGCCCACCCCGGTATCGATGACCTGCTGTTTGAGTGCCATCACATAGTCGGCATCGGCGGGCTGCAAAATATCGCGATCGCGCTTGCCCAAAATGTCGTTCAGGTCAAAATGCGTCGGATGGTACATCCAGGTGTACTTCAAGTCACGGTCTTGATTGAATACGGTAATCGGGGAATTTTTCAGAGCCACCCGCAGCCGTTCTTCGGCCTGCTGTAGCGCTTGTTCGGTCAGCTTGCGCTCAGTGGTATCTTGGCCAATACCCAGCATGCGCTGGGGCACCCCAGCGGCAGATCGGGTAAATACCACCTCTCGGGCATGGAACCAGCGCCATTCGCCATCGGCCCGCTGCATCCGGTACTCGATTTCTAAAATATCGCTATCATCAGCCAGCTGAAACCGGGCAAGGTGGGCATCCACCCGCTCTAGATCATCGGGATGCATCAGTTCAAGCAAAATATCCTTGCCCATACCCTGGATCTCTGCTTCGCTATAGCCCAGCAGATCAGAGACCTGGCGGTTGATATAAACATTGCGCTGCTCGATCAGGTCGTAGACATACAAAAGGCCGGGGGCGGTTTCGGCTACCCGCCGAATAAACGTTTGGCTCTCCTCAAGCTCCGCCTCCGTCTGACTGCAAACAGAGGCCTCCTGGAGATTGGGGTCTTGCGTTACGGGGCAGCCCGTGGCGAATACGCCCGCCACCTGGGCCGTGGCGTCCCAAAGCGGGCTGTAGCTCCAGCAGTAGGCGTCCGTTTCTAAAAAAATCGGTTCTCCATTGGCAAACACCTGCTCTATGGATGACGCAAGCGGATCCCAAATAGCTGTCTCCAGGTCGCTTATTGGCTTTCCCAGGGGCAGGGGCAAACCGCTGTCTGACCACAGTGCCGCCCAGGCATCGTTGTAGAACAGGGTGCGATCGCCCCCCCAAATGCAGGCCATGGGGGCACTGCCATTGAGCAAAATACTCAGGCTCGTCTTTAAAACGCCCGGCCAAGTATCCACGGCTCCTAACCCGGTGCCAGCCCAGTCATAGGCCCGCATCTGACTGGCCACGGCCCCAGGCCCAGCAAACAAGCGCTGATGGCTCAATGATGGTGTCTCTAACATTTCACTAGCCCATTCATCAGCGGCTATAAATGTTATTTAATAGATGTTATTTATGGGCCGAAGCCAATAGGTCAGGCCTTGGTAGTATACCAAGTCCCGCTCGGGATCTGGAGTTTTCCCACAGGTAAAGCTCCACCTCTGGACTTGGATGAAGTTTATTTGAGCCATTTGCTGACAACGTATGCACAGTCAGCCGTTAACAAAATTTTCTTAAAAAACAGAAACTAACCAAAACAGTACGTCGAATGACTGAAATACGAATCTACCCAGAGATAGATATATCGTCATTTTGACCCATCCCCATCTCGGATGCATCCCAGTTGTGTGACCCTCACCCTAAATCCCTCTCCCTGAGGGAGAGGGACTTTGAAATCCGGATCCCTTTCTCCCTCAGGGAGAAGGGGTTGGGGGATGAGGGGGCCAAATTTGCAAAAGTTGGATGCACCCAATAAGATATCTATCTCTTCGCCCTAGATTGATCTATCTAAAAAACTCTAAATAATCAGACCTACGCTCAACCACGATTGCGGCATTTAGGCTAAATAAAAATGCTCTGCTTGAGACCTGCCCAAGACAGAGCAGATGGTTAAAAGATTATTTACCACCCTCAGGTTCTTCCATTTCGTCTCCTTCCATAGCGCCTTCTTCCATTT
>JBBSLR010000337.1:0-4226 GCA_038255045.1 Phormidesmidales cyanobacterium | reverse complement strand
GGTGTGTCCTTCCAAGGTGGTCGGTGTGATCGCAGCTCCAGGGGCAGCTTCTTCCAGGCTGGCCAAATCCCATAGCTGCAAGCTTTTGCCGCCGCTGATCAGCACGCTGTTGTCGCGGGTAAACAGCAAATCGTTGACGGTGCCATCGGCCTCTAGGGTTTGATTAGCACCGAACATGGTCATTCCCCCTAAATTGACGACCCCATTGTCGTCGGTCAAAGGCCATAGCTTGATCGTCCCTTCGCTGTCGGCACTCACCAAAATTCGGCCATTGCGGTTGACCTCTAAGGCTCTAATAGTAGTGCTATGGGCATTGTCGATCTGGCCCAAAGGACGACCCTCGGGCAGCGACCAGAAGCGAATAGTTCGATCGTCTCCGGTGCTAATTAAGGTTGTCTGATCGGTAGTGGTGACGATCGCCTGCACCACATTGCTGTGCGTCAGGGTATGGCGCACAGCGCCCGCTTCTAAATCCCAAATTCGCACGGTGCCATCGGCACTGGCAGAAACCAGCGTTTTACCGTCGCGCAACAGGAGCAAGTCGTAGATATCGCCACTGTGCCCGGTCAGCACTGCGACTGAGCTAACCGTCAACTCTTCTAGAGCGGGGGCCGTATTGACATCGTCAGAGGCAAAGGGTAGCGCTCCTCGGCTCAGGGCATACCAGCCCAGGGGCACCGCCAGGGCCAGCCCGGTTAGCCCCGCCAGCAGCCAGGGGCGCTGATCAAACCAGGGGGGCAAAAAACTGCGGGCAGGGTCGGGCTGGGTTTTGCCCTCGCTGGGGTTGAGGGTAGTCTCGGGCCAGGGGGTAGCACCGGCTACTTGGGGCGGCAGGCCAGAAACTTGGCGCGATCGCACCTGGGCCAGCCGTTCTAAAATCGACGCCGTGGTCTGGGGTCGATTGGCCGCCGCTGGGGCAATCAGATCGTCGACCAAATCGGCCAGGGGGGACGAAATTTGCGGGGCCAGGGGCCGCCACAAAAAGGCATTGGTGCGAGAGTTATAGATGGCTGAGTCGCTGGGCAGCTTAGCGGTCATCAGATAGATCAGCGTGCGGCCCAGGGCATAGAAGTCTGACTGGGGCACCGCCTGGCCCTGCTCCTGCTCGGGGGGCGTGTAGCCCGCCGAACTCACCGTGGTAATGCCGCTGTCGCCCAGGTTGGCCATGTAGGTCTGGGTCATCTCGCGGGCGGCGCCAAAATCGACCAGCACCAGCTGCCCCGACGGGCGCAGCATAATATTCTCGGGCTTAATGTCGCGGTGAAAGTAGTTGTGCCCATGTACTAGATCCAGCACATCGGTCAGCTGGGTCATCCACAGCATGGCCTGCTTTTCGCTGATCGGGTGGTTGCCCTGCTGCACCATCCACTGCTTGAGGTTGGGGCCGTCGATCTTTTCCATCACCAGGCAGTGAGACGGCTCGGCGCGGTCGGCAGGGTAGTAGAGAAAGTAGCCCTCGGCCTCGACTCGGGGCACCCCCGGATGGTTGAGCTGGCTGAGCACCTGGGCCTCGCGACGAAATAGCTCGACCACCTTGGCGTTGGCGTTGTAGCCCTGCTTTAGCACCTTGAGAATTTTGGGAATATTGCGCTCGTAGGCCTCGTACACCCGGCCAAAGCCGCTGTCGCTGCTGATCAGGCGCATCACCCGATAGCGCCCCTGCAATACCAGGGCCGACCCACAGGTAGCGCAGGCATCCCTACCGCCGTTGTCGGGATGGTTAGGCTGCGGGCAAACCGGGTTTATACAAAGACTCATAACCAACCATAGAATGCATTCCCCTGTGTGTTTCAGTGTTCCACGGAATGCAGACGGTTGATCTCAGCCACAGGGCTTTCTTAGCAATTGCCCAACCAGCCAAAGGCCTCGCGGGTTAGGACAATTCTGGCAACGAAAATACCCAAGAATTTTGCTGTCTCCTAAGGACGCAGGCTCTGCGCCCCTACCTGGTGGTATTTTCTTTCCTGGAGACCTCCTTAGAACCGTCTACCACCGCCCACTGGCCCCGCCCCCAGAGGAGGAGCCGCCCCCCGACGAGCCGCTGTCGGAGGAACTGCTGCTGGACTCGCGTTCGAGCTGGGCCAGGTGGACCGTAGTTTCATCGCTGTGGTTGCAGTGGCGGCAGCAGCGCTCGGCCAGGGCCTCTCCCGAGGCCTGATAAGTGGGCGCGACCAGAGTGGTTTGTTTGACCACCTCTAGGGTTTTGTAGTGGCAGCTAGGGCAAGGGCAAAAGGAGCTGATCGGGTTAGCGAAGTGACGGGTGCTGTGCTTACGACACTGGGGGCACTCTAAAACGTTATGAAACACCGATTTCAGCTCCATCTCTAGAATTTGTCCGGCATCTAGGTGGGCTTGGGCGGCGGTTTCGCTCAGGTTGGTCATCTGCACCTGGCACAGTTCGCACTGGGGCTTCCAGAGGTTGATCAGCAGTCTAAAGGCGGCGATCGCTCCGCCGCCCAAGAACAGCGCCCCAGCCCCAATCGCCAACCCCTGCGTCGGTAGATTTTCCACCGTCGAAGGCGGCGGCCCGGTGAGCTGGCGAATCATCGCCTGGGTGCCGTTATATAGCCCGGCACTGTGCTCAGACTCGCGAAAGCGGGGCAGCATATACTCGTCAATCACAGTCTGCATGCGGGCATCGTAGGCGCGGCTGTAGCCCCGGCCCAGCTCAATGCGCACCGCCCGATCGCCCTCTGAGAACAGCACCAGCACGCCATCGTCGCGCTGGGCATCGCCCAGGCCCCAGGTGTTAAAGAGACTGGTGGCAAAGACCTCAAAACTGCGATCGCCCGTGCCATACATCGCGGTCGAAGGCACCGTCACCACCACCGCCTCAATGCCGGTAGTCGCCCGCAGCTGCTCCAACGACTCCCGCAGTCGGGCTTTGTCGGCAGGTAGCAAAATACCGCCGTAGTCGTTAATAGTGGGGTCAAGGCGCTGGGGGTAGCCCGCTGTTGCCTGGGCCAGCGCTGGGTTAGTGCCTAGGGCTGTTGCCAGAGAATGCACCGAGGTCGTAGCCTTTCCGGGCAATAGGGCTAGGGCCAACGTCCCCAGTACCGCCGCCACACTCCCATACAGATAGACCCTGGCAGACCGTCTCGACCCAAGCAGTTTCATGGTTGCCTTGCTCGCGTAGGCTTACCCCCCCAGGTTGCCCCAAAAACCACCAGAGATCGACCTTCGGGCATGGGGGAGAGACCCAAGGGTTTGCCCCTCGACCAGGCACATCAACCAGGCCTCAGATCAACTTCTGGGGCGGCTGAGTCAGAGAGATGCCAGCGGCGGCTACCATAACCAGCCCAATGGCGACCATCATTATCGGGGTCAGAGCTTCCTTGAGCCAGAGAAAGCTGATCACCGATGCGATCGCCGGTTCTAAGCTCATCAGCACCCCAAACACGTTGACGGGCATGCGCCGCAGAGCAGTCATCTCTAGGGAGTAGGGCAGGGCCGAGGCCAGCAGCGCCACCCCCAGCCCCAGCAGCAAAATATTGGGCGACAGCAGCGATCGCCCCTCGGCCAGCACCCCCACCGGCAGCAGCAGCAGTGCTCCCACCGCCATCGACAGGGCCAGCCCCTCACCGCCGCGAAACGCTTGACCCATGCGGGCCGAGAGCAGAATGTAGGCCCCCCAGGCTACCCCGGCCAGCAGGGCCAGCACCACCCCTAGGGTATCGAGCGCCGGAGTGTTGACGGGCGACAGCAGCACAATGCCCACGGCGGCCAGCGCTACCCACAGCCCGTCGAGCCAGCGGCGCGAGTGCAGCAGGGCCACGGTCAGCGGCCCCGAAAACTCCAGCGCCACCGCCACCCCGATGGGGATGCGGGCGATCGCGCAGTAAAACAGCGCGTTCATTACCGCTAGGGACAGGCCAAAGGCCGCCACCAGTCGGTAATCTTGGGGGCTGTGGCCTCGCCACCGGGGGCGACCCCAGGCCACCAGCACCACCGCCGACAGCCCCACCCGCAGCAGCACCATGCCCAGCGGCCCCACCTGGCCAAACAGGCTCTTAGCCAGGGTTGAACCCAGCTGGGTTGAGGCCATCGCGGCCATCACCAACCACGGGGCCGGGGGCGTAAACGCAGGCAGCAGCGGCTTGGGCAGCAGAGAATTGGGCGACAAGACACCATTTCCAAAACGACAGCCCTTCAACTCTAGCGCCCACGGTCAATAGCACCTAACGACAGCGCCGATGGCGAGCCATGACCAATATAAATAGATCAGT
>JBBSLR010000336.1:0-4262 GCA_038255045.1 Phormidesmidales cyanobacterium | reverse complement strand
ATTTCGAGCTAAGCCAGCGGTTTCCCTAGCCGGTAAATACCGCTTAATCGATATCCCAGTCAGTAACTGCATCAACTCTGACATCAACCAAATCTATGTGCTGACCCAGTTCAACTCCGCCTCGTTGAACCGTCACATCAGCCGCGCCTACCAGTTTTCACAGTTTACCGAAGGCTTTGTGGAGGTGCTGGCGGCTCAGCAGACCCCCGATAGCCCCAGCTGGTTTCAGGGCACCGCCGATGCCGTGCGTAAGTATTTGTGGCTGTTTGATTCCTGGAATGTGGAGGATTTCATCATCCTCTCTGGCGATCACCTCTACCGCATGGACTATAGCCTGTTTGTGCAGCGCCACCGGGCAACCAACGCCGACATTACTCTGTCGGTGGTGCCCATCGGCTACAAGCAGGCCTCAGACTTTGGCCTGATTTAGGTCGACGAAAGCGGCCGCGTGGTTGACTTTAGCGAAAAGCCCAAGGGCGACGCCCTAGAAGCCATGAAGGTGGACACCACCTCCCTAGGGCTCAGCCCAGACCAGGCCGAGGAGAAGCCCTTCATCGCCTCCATGGGCATTTACGTGTTTAAAAAGCAGGTGCTGATCGACCTGCTGCGCAAAAACCTCGACCAAACCGACTTCGGCAAGGAAATCATCCCGGCCTCGTCGCGTGAGTACAACGTTCAGGCCTACCTATTTGACGGCTATTGGGAAGACATTGGCACCATCGAGTCCTTCTACGAGGCTAACCTGGCGCTGACCCAGCAGCCCCACCCCTACTTCAGCTTCTATCAAGAAGACGCGCCGATCTATACCCGCGCCCGCTACCTGCCGCCCAACAAGCTGCAAGACTGCCACGTCACCCAGTCCAGCATTACCGAAGGCTGCATTCTCAAAAACTGCCGCATTCACCACTCGGTAATTGGCCTGCGCCAGCGGATCAATGCCGACTGCGTGATCGAAGACTCATTGCTGATGGGGGCTGACTACTACGAGCCGCTGTCGGAGAGCAGCCAAAACCTGACCCGCGACAAAATTCCCATGGGCATTGGCGAAGGCTCGATTATTCGCCGCGCCATTATTGACAAAAATGCCCGCATTGGCCGCGACGTACAGATCATCAACAAAGACAATGTGCAGGAAGCCGAGCGCGAAGACCTGGGCTTCTACATCCGCAGCGGCATTGTGGTGGTGCTCAAAAATGCGGTCATTCCTGACGGCATGATCATCTAGATCAGGTAGATAAGGCCGGGTATGCGGTGAAGCCAGATGAGATCCCTGTGCCCCTGTTGATGCTAGTGGGTATTCCTGGCAGCGGTAAGTCAACCTGGGCCAGGGGTGTTGTCTTGGCCCAGCCTTGCTATCGCATTGTGTCTACCGACGCTATTCGCGCCGCCCTCTACAGCGATGAGGCAATTCAGGGCGACTGGCGGCAGATTTGGCAGCGGGTGCTGACCCAGTGGCGCGGGGGCATTGAGGCGATCCGGCGGAGAGAACTGGATGGCGTGATCTATGACGCTACCAACACCCGCAGACGCAATCGGCGAGGGGCGATCGCCGCCGCCCGCGACCTGGGCTTTACCGCTATTACCCTGGTGTGGTTTGACCTACCCCTAAGCCTGGCGCTGGAGAGAAATCGGCGGCGATCGCGCCAAGTACCCGCCGATGTAATCGCCGCCATGCACCGCCAGCTTCAGGGAGCGCCGCCCTCGGTACAGGAAGGATGCGATCGCCTGCTGGTTTTGGGGCAAAGTCGGTATCCTGGCACACCATCTTGATCTGCCGACCCGCTACGCTAAGGCCTGGGGATCGGGTGTAAGGGAATGACCTGCCGCCCCATCTCTACCACCCTGCCCAACGCCACCTCAGGAATTTAAGTTTGCCAATGAACCGTCGCGCCGTCGCCGCCGCTGGGCTGTGTTTACTGCTGTTTACCGGCTGTCAGTCAGCCCAAAGCCCGCCCCAGAGCGAAACTGAGGCCTCGGCCCCCGCCGCCACCAACGACACCCTGCGACTGCTCTACTGGCAGGCCCCGACCATTCTCAACCCCCACTTCTCCAGCGGCTTCAAAGACTCAGAGGCCAGCCGCATTACCCTAGAACCCCTGGCCAGCTTTGACGCCGAGGGCAACCTGGTGCTATTTTTGGCGGCAGAAGCACCGTCCTTAGAAAACGGCGGCGTCTCAGAGGATGGCACCACCGTCACCTGGAAGCTGAAGGAGGGCGTTTTGTGGTCAGACGGCACCCCCTTCACTGCCGCAGACGTGGTGTTTACCTACGAGTTCATCGTTAACCCTGAGGCCGCCACCACCACCGCTGGCTCCTACGAAACGATCAAAAGCGTCGAGGCGGTGGATGACACCACCGTGCAGATCACCTTTACTGAGCCAAACCCCGCCTGGTACCTGGTGTTTACCGGCACCGAGGGCATGATTTTGCCCCGGCATATCTTCGCCGACTACAACGGCCCCAACGGCCGCGAGGCCCCCGGCAACACTATGCCCGTAGGCACCGGCCCCTACCGGGTGACCAGCTTTACCCCCGGCGACGTGATTGTCTACGAGGCCAACCCCAACTACCGCGAGGCCGACCAGGTGGCCTTTAGCCGCGTCGAGCTCAAGGGCGGCGGCGATGCCACCTCGGCGGCGCGGGCGGTGCTGCAAACCGGCGATGTTGACTATGCCAACAATCTCCAGGTCGAAGCCGCCATTCTCAACCAGCTAGAGTCTGCCGGGCAGGGGCAGGTGGTGGCTAACTTTGGCTCTCTAGTCGAGCGGGTGATCTTTAACTTTACCGACCCCAACCAGGCCACCGCCGACGGCGAAACCTCTAGCACGGAGTTTCCGCACCCCTTCTTTAGCGACCCCCAGGTGCGTCAGGCGATCAACCTAGCGATTGATCGCGAGACCATTGCCACCCAGCTCTACGGCCCCACGGGGCAGGCCACTACCAACTTCTTGGTGGCCCCCGGCCCCTTTGCCTCGGGCAACACCAGCGTTGATCACGACCCCGAAGCCGCCGCCGCCCTGCTCGACGAAGCGGGCTGGGTCGACAGCAACAGCAACGGCACCCGCGACAAAGACGGCCAGGAGCTGACGGTGCTGTTTCAAACCTCAGTCAACCCGGTGCGCCAGAAGACCCAAGAAATCGTCAAGCAATCCCTAGAGCAGGTGGGCATTGGGGTAGAGCTCAAGAGCATCGACGCCAGCGTCTATTTCTCTAGCGACCCCGCCAATCGCGAAACGCTAGATCGGTTCTCGGCGGATCTGCAAATGTTTGCCACCGGCAACACTAACCCCGACCCCGGTGCCTACATGAAAACCTACACCTGCGACGAGATCCCTCAAAAGGCCAACAACTGGTCGAAGGGCAACTACGCCCGCTACTGCAACCCTGAGTATGATGCCCTCTGGGAGCAGTCGGCCCTAGAGCTAGACCCCGAGGTGCGTCAAGACCTGTTCATTCAGATGAACGATCTGTTGATCAATGAAGCGGCGGTGATGCCCATCGTGCACCGGGCCGATGTGTCGGGGGTGAGCAATCGTCTCACCGGCATCAGCCTCACCCCCTGGGATCTCAGCACCTGGAATATTGCCGACTGGCGACGACCTTAAGCCTTGATCGTAGACCTCGATTTATCCGTGGGTCAGGGCTTCTGATTGTTGCCGGGGCTGAATGACACCACCTGACCCACGCTACGCATTCACTCACCTATCCACCCACTCACCTACCCACCTGCTCCCATGCCCGAAATTCGTTTCCAAATCCAATGGCCTGACGGCAACCAGGAAACCTGCTATTCCCCCTCTCTCGTGGTGAAAAACTACTTTGCCTCTGACACCAGCTACCCGCTAACGGATTTTGTGGAGCGATCGCGCACCGCCCTGACCATTGCCAGCGATCGCGTGCAGGCCAACTACGGTATGCCCTGCGGCCTAGCCCTGGGGCAGCTGCGCCAGATCGAGGCCACCGCCAGCCGCTACGCAGAGCTGCCAGAGCCAGCGGTGACGGTGCTCCAGTTCTTGGAGTAGGCGGGGGCAGAAGAATTTCCCAGGATTTTTTAAAAGTTGTTTGACAAAAGCCCCCCCACAGCGGAATATAGAGATCGCCTAATTTGAGGCGCACAGCTCAAGGGCCTGTAGTTCAATTGGTTAGAGCACCGCCCTGTCACGGCGGAAGTTGCGGGTTCGAATCCCGTCAGGCCCGTTTTAGTTTGTACAGTGACTGATTATTTGTCATCGGCGACAGATTGCTGTCGTTGGTGCCACTTT
>JBBSLR010000335.1:0-4273 GCA_038255045.1 Phormidesmidales cyanobacterium | reverse complement strand
CGCACTGTTAATTGGCAGCAGCGCCCTGCCCTTGATCTATCAAAGCTGGAGCCACCTCAGGGGCTACACCACGCCCGATTTGGCCGCCCTAGGTTTTCTAGAAACCGGACGCACCGATCTAAGTGCCCACATGGCCCAGTCATCCTCCGACTAGCCCGCAGGCTGACTAACCCGCTGGCGGCTCTGGCTAAAAAAACTGGGGTATTGGGCGACAAAACTGCGCCACATCGTCTATTAGACTCTACTATTCTTAGCTAGGCGGCAATCTCTGCGTTGGTCGCCCATACGTCTACGGGACTGTGTCTACGGGAGTGACCACCATGGGTACCTGGATTAAGGAAACCGACGAAGCTTTTTACCTGATGCAGGGAAACCAGTGGATCTCCCGCATCCAAAAGCGGCCTTCCTCTGGCAACCCCAAGGAGCGGGTGCTCAACGTTGAGGGCATGCGAGACTGGTTTCTGCGGTCAGATTCTCCCCTGGCGATGACCGTTGCGATCGGCACCGGGGCACCGGAGCCGGAGCAGGCCGGTGGCGCTGGGGGAAGCACCCAGCCGCCCGCAGACATTATTCCCCCGCCTGACGGAGAAACCCTGCCCTCCACGGGCGGCGAAGCACCTGGCTCGGGCGGATTATCTGACGTTTCAGGGAATACAAATACTGAAAAGGCTTTTGCCCCCACGGGCGGCGAAGCTCCTGGCTCGGGCGGAACCCCCGCCCCTGAACCAGCCAAGAGCCTGACGCTGAGAGTCAAAAGCACCACCTACTTTAAGCTCCAGCCCAAGTTGGGCAGTGAGTTAACCGATGCCGAAAAGGTGCTGGTCACCAACGGTACGACCTTCGACATTCAGTACTACATTGATGTCGGCAAAAACCACTGGCAGGTGCAGCTGCGCGAACCCAGCCTGGGCGATAAGACCAATCGCACCTGGTTTGTCTACACCCCAGACATTGATGTGCTGACCGGCGTACGGCTGCGGGTGGTGAGCGATACCCTCTTTAAGACCGGGCCCAAAATCTCCTCGCAGCTGAGCGAAGCTCAAAAGGTGTTTGTCAAAAACGGCACCCAGCTCAGGCTGCTGGCCTTTAAGCCAGCGGCGGGCGACCACTATGAGATAGAGCTAGCCGATGCCATCGTAGGAGCCGAAGTCAGCAGCAAGTGGTACGTCTACAGCCCCGATGTCAAGATCGACGGCAACCGCGAAACCCTAGAGGTAAATGGCGACACCATCTTTAAGTCAGAGCCAGTGCCGTCTGGCCAGCTGGGCGATGCCGATAAGGTGCTGGTGAAAAAGGGCACGGTGTTCTTGCTCAACTCCTACGCCCAACCGGCGAACAATCACGTGCGGGTGGCGCTGCAGGGGGCGTTTCTCGGCCCGCAAAACCGCACCACCTGGCATGTCTACGTGCCCGACATTGCCATTTCGGGCACCGAAACTGGCAACCGCCCCAGCGACCAGGGGCCTGGGCAACCCAGCAACCCGGCAGACCGGGGGGTGCCGCTGACCTTGCCTGGGTTTACGGGCACCTACTACTCTAACGACCCAATTCAGCCCAAAAACCGCTACGGGGTGCGGGGCAACTTTACCTGGGGCGAGGCGCTGCACGTTAACCGCGCTACGGGGCGCTATCGCCGCCCCGCCAACGCTGGCGTAGTCTACGGCATTCTCAAAGTCGCCGATGCGATGGAAGAGATTCGCAAAATGTACGGCGATAAGCCGCTGAAAATCAACTCCTGGTACCGCGACCCGGCCACCAACGCGGCGGTAGGGGGTGCCAGCATGTCGCGCCACCTGTCGGGAGATGCCGTCGATTTTGTCGTGCCCGGTGTGCGCTGCTCAGATGTCTATGCGCGGCTCAATGGCTGGTGGGGTAGCCGGGGCGGGCTGGCCAGTTCTTCGGTGTTTACCCATATCGATGTGCGCGGCTACTGGGCTCGCTGGAGCTACGGCTATTAGGTTAGGCCGAAGGTTTCTCGCGGTAGTTTTGCTCAGCCTGGCGTGGAGCCTAGCCGCCACGGCGAGAACTGGGCAAGCCCTCTCGCCACCGCCTGACGCGGCGCTCACTCCAGAGCTGGCCAATTGGTCACTGGTTCAACCCTATAACCTGGGGGAAACCACCCTCGCTCAGACCGGGACGAGCTTTGAGACGATGCCGTTGCCGCTGACGGGGGCGATCGCCCTGCCCCCCGGCAATGCCCCTGCACCCTGGGTGATCGTGCTCCACGGTCGCCACGCGGGCTGCCACTTTCAACCGGGGGCCACCAGCCAGTGGCCCTGCGCTCCAGAACCGCGCTTTGACCTGGGCTTTGCCTACCTGGCCCAGGCCCTAGCCGAAGCGGGCTATGGGGTGCTCGTGCCCAACCTAAATGCGGCCTTTAGCGAAACCTACGGGGCCAATGCCGACAACCGCAATCAGCTGGCTGACCAGCGCAGCGGCCAAATTATCGACGCCCACCTCACCCGACTAGCCCTGGCCCATCAAGGGAATGATGCTGGTTTCGGAGTATCCCTAGCGGGGCGCGTTGACCTCACCCGTCTGGCAATGGTGGGCCATTCTATGGGGGGTGGCGCGGCAGCCTTGAGCGCCTTGCAGCGGCGCGGCGTCGCCTCAGCGGCAGATCTGCAAGGCAGAATTGTCGCTGGCCTTGGCCCGATCGCGGCCCTGGTACTGGTCAGCCCCACCCGCAGCTACCCGATCGCCCAGCGCCCCGAGGCCTACACCCTGCCGGATGTGCCGACGGTGGTGATGGCCGGGGGGTGCGATCGCGACATTTTTGACCTCAGCAGCCTCTACTACGTCGAAACCGCCCGTCAGCAGCCCCGCACCACGCCTGTCTTGGGCCTGCTGCTGCCGGGAGCCAACCACAACTATTTCAACGCGGCGGTGGCGGAGGATGACTATTACCGCAAACCCAACAATGGGCCGCTGTGTAACCCGCAGCGATCGCGCGATCGCCTCTCTAGGGTGGCCCAAGAGACTTTTCTCAGCCAGTACACCCAGGCATTCCTGCGCACCGTCTGGTCTGACTCTGACGCTGCTGCTACCCGCGCTGTGGTGGGCATGGCCCCCCACCAAGTCGCCCCCAGGGAACTCTTTGGTCAATCGGTATTCACCATCCTGGTGTCTCCCAATGCCGAGCGCTACACCGTATTCCAAGCTGAGGATGTCCCAGCGACAAGGCTCACCGCTGGACTAAAGGCCACCCTCTATGAGTCTCTAATAGAGGGCCAGCAGTCATCGCGACCCTACCCCCACTTTCCGGCCCTGCTCACCCTAGGGTGGGAGGCCGCTACAGAATCGCTGCGAGTGCCCCTAGAGAGCGTCAACGTCAGCCAATTCACTAGCCTAGAACTGCGCCTGGCCCCCGACCACGCCTGGCCCATACCCCAGGGAAAGCCGGTGTTTGCGGTGGTGCTGCGAGACGACCAGGGCGGTGCAGCGCGGGTCGAAATTCTCTCTACCCTGCCTGCTCTGCGGCAGTTTGAGCCTGACCTAACCCACGGAACCACCGCCCCCCTTTACCCCAGCGCCCTTCGCATTCCCCTGGGGCAGTTTGCGGGGGTAGACTTGGCGGCGTTGAGCAGCGTTGAGCTGGTGTTTGACCAGGCCCCCCAGGGCAAGCTGCACTTGGCCAGTATTGAGTTTGTGGGGCGACCTTGAAGGGAAAGAAAAACCGGGTTTCTTTGGTGCAATTGGCCTCCGGCCACCCTGCGGGAACGCAGTGCTATCCATACCTTTCACCAGAAACCCGGTTTTTGTCAAAGGCTTCAAAGGCCTGCAAAGGTGGGATGGCGAAACTCGTAGCCTGCCGCCTTGAGCTTTTGGTTTGACACCCGCACGTTGTAGGGGCGGGCGCTGGGTTGAGATGGATCCCACTGGACAGGGTCTAGATGGTTAGCCTGGCACACCCGGTCAATCAGCTCACGCACGGTGGGGATTTCGTCTTGCACCAGGTTGTAGAGGCCGCTGAGAGCATGGGTCTGGGCATGGGCGATCGCCCCCACAATGTCATTTAAATGCACCCAGATGCTGGCTTCGTGGCCAGAGCCGGGGCGGGTGCTGCCAGCGGCGCGGCTGTAGATTTTGGCCAGCTCTCGCCCAGGGCCGTAGATGCCGCCGAGACGGAAGATGCAGACTTTTCGCTCCGGCTTAGCAGCGCTTAGCAGGGTCTGCTCGGTTTCTAACATAATGCGTCCGTTGTCGGTGGCGGGCTTGGCCGGGTCGTCTTCGCGTACCCAAGCGCCTTCATAGTTGCCGTAGACAGAATAGG
>JBBSLR010000334.1:0-4297 GCA_038255045.1 Phormidesmidales cyanobacterium | reverse complement strand
TCGGCGTGTACCCCTTTGTGGTGCCCTTTGTGCCCATCGGCGAAACGCCGCTAGCTCACTATCCTGCCCCCAGCAGCGAGTTTATGTTTGCCCTCTACCAGCGGGTGGGGGCGCTGCTAAAGCAGTCGGGCATGGCCTCGACAGATATGAAAGCGGGCTGCGCCAAGTGCGGCGCTTGCTCGGCGCTGTCTACGTTTGAGGGCTGACCCACCCCTGCCCCTCCCAAGAGGGGATGACCGAAACCTTCCCCTCCTGGGAGGGGTGCCCGAAGGGCGGGGTGGGTCTCAGGGTCTGAGCTAACCCACCTCTGCCCCTCCCGGTCTGGGATTTGCTGACTAGCATTCACTCGACATAACAACCATGGCACTCCATCGCTATAGCTTTGAACTGGCTAAAACTCCCCACGATCTAGAGGGCTATTTCGCCCTGCGTCAGGCGATTTTCTGCGAAGAACAGGGACTGTTCGACCACGACGATGCCGATAATCTTGACGGCGTGGCCTACCCCATCGTCGCCATCGACCATGAGGCATCGCTAGAAAATCGCGTGGTGGGCGTGGTCCGCATCTACGAAAAGTCGCCCCGGCTCTGGTACGGCGGGCGGCTGGGGGTACACCCCGACTATCGCCGGGTGGGGCGCATCGGCAAGGGGCTAATTCACAAAGCCGTGACCACGGCCAATACCTGGGGCTGCGATCGCTTTCTTGCCACCGTGCAAGCGCAAAACGTGCGCTTCTTCCACCGCCTCCACTGGGATTCGCTGGAGGAAATGGTGCTGTGCGATCGCACCCACCACCTGATGGAAGCCGACCTGGCCCACTATCTCCCCGGCGACGAGGGGAGGCCAGCACTGCCCTGGTCGGTGCAGCAGGTGTCGTGATGCCGCTATGACCGACGAGCTAAGGCTGTGGGAACTGGCCGCCGAGCTGCGGCGATCACTCGGCATTCTCCACAAGCAAGACATTCAAACAGCGGCGGATCGCCTCGGTGCCCAGGTCCGGTCGGCCAACCAAGAGCCGATTCTGCTGGGGGATGACTGCGCCGCCATCGCCGATGGCGACGGCTACCTGCTGCTGGCCGCCGAGGGCATGTGGCCCACCTTGGTAGACACCGACCCCTGGTTTGCCGGGTGGTGCGCCGTGATGGTCAACGTCAGCGACATCTACGCCATGGGGGGCCGCCCGATCGCCGTAGTCGATACCCTCTGGAGCCAGTCGCCAGAATCGGTTGATCCCCTGTGGCAGGGCATGGTCGCCGCCTCCCAAGCCTTCAACGTGCCAATTGTGGGGGGTCACACCAGCTGCCACAGCCCCTACGCGGCTCTGTCGGTGGCCATTTTGGGCCGCGCCAACCGCCTGATCACCAGCTTCAGCGCCCAGCCGGGGGATGTGCTGCTGCACGTTACGGATATGGCCGGGAAAATGCACCCCCAGTACCCGTTTTGGAATGCGGCGACGGAGTGTGAGAGCGATCGCCTCCGTACCAACTTAGAACTGCTGCCCCAGCTCGCCGAGGCGGGTCTCTGCGACACCGGCAAAGACATCAGCATGGGCGGCATCGTGGGTACAGCGCTGATGTTGCTAGAGACTTCGGGCTGTGGGGCGGTGGTGGATGTGGGTGCGATCGCACCTCCCCCCGACGTGGAACTGCTGCCCTGGCTGCTCAGCTTCCCCAGCTACGGCTATCTGCTCAGCGTGCGGCCCGAGGCCGTGGGCAAAATTCAGCCGCAGTTCCACAGCCGAGGGCTGTGGTGCCACCCCGTGGGCACCATCACCGAGGGCCAAACCCTCACCCTTCAGCTGGGTGATGCCTCCCTCTGCTTTTGGGATTTTGCCACCGAGTCCCTGACTGGGTTTGGGGGCAGCGACCAGTCTGGACAAACCAATGAGGCGCAATCTGCCTAAGCTAGAAATAGACTGTTGCCGGTTCTTGCCGTTGCGAGGGCGTTGCCGATGACCATTGCCACCCAACTGCTTACCCTCGATGAGTTTCTAGAACTCCCTGAGACCAAGCCCGGCGCAGAGTTTATCAACGGCAAAATTTTTCAAAAGCCCAGGCCCCAAGGCGAGCACAGCCGATTGCAAGGTAAACTCAGCGCCGCCATTAATATTGGGCTGTCGCTCACCGTGGCTCAGCTCTTCGGCTGGTTAATTCTCTAATGACCGCTCCTCTTAGGGTTGCCCTGCTGACCTACGCCACCAAGCTGCGCGGCAGTGTGGTGCACACGCTGGAGTTGGCGACGGCGCTGACAGAATTGGGGCATCAGGTCTGCGTCTACGCGCTCGATAAAGACGGCCAGGGCTTTGAGCGGGCGATTCCGGCAACAGTGAAATTGGTGCCAGCCCAGCCGCCGCCCACCGGGCTGGCCCCCGACCAGGCCACCGACGCGCTGATTCGCCAGCGCATTGAAGAATTTGTCGATTACTTTTTGGCTCATCCCGCAGAAAATTACGACATTTACCACGCCCAAGACTGCATTGGGGCCAACGCCCTAGGGCAGCTCAGGCAAAGGGGGCGAGTCGCCAACGTGGTCAGAACCGTCCACCACATCGAAGACTACGCCAGCATCTACCTGCGGCAGTGCCAAGATCAGTCGATTCGTGACCCCGATCTCTGTCTGTGCGTGAGCGATCGCTGGCAGGTGGCCCTCCGCGACGAGTACGCCATCGCCGCCCCCAGAGTAATCAACGGCGTGGATCTCAAGCGCTTTTCGCCCACCCCATCCGGTCAAGAAGATGCTCTCAAAGCCCGCTATGGCCTCACGGGTTCCCCCATCTTTCTCACCGTGGGGGGCATTGAACCGCGCAAAAATTCTATCCGCCTGTTAGCCGCCTTCGCCCAGGTGCTGACCCACCAGCCTCAGGCGCAGCTGGTGATCGCAGGCGGGGCCACCCTATTTGACTACGCCCCCTACCGCCAGGAATTCTTGGCGCTGGCGAAAGAGCTAGAGCAGCAGCACCGGCCAATGATTGGCCAATCTGTCCTGCTGCCAGGGGTGATCCCCGATGACGATTTGCCCGCGCTATATCGCGCTGCCGATGTGTTTTGCTTCCCTTCCACTAAAGAGGGCTGGGGGCTGGTGGTGCTGGAGGCGATCGCATCAGGTATCCCCGTCATCACATCAAACCAGCCGCCCTTTACCGAGTTTCTCAACGCCGACCAGGCTCTGTTGGTCGATCCAGCCTCAGCCCCCGCCATGGCCGAGGCTATGATGGCCGCGCTCAATCTTGAGGTCGCCAACCAACTTGTTCACCGTAGCCAGGCTGTACTGGCCAGCTACACCTGGCACCAATCGGCCAGCCTCCACGTCAACCACTATCAAACCCTGATACAGCGGTTAACTTAGCCTTTAGAAGCCACCCAATCAGGGGAATTCTAACTACCATGGGAGTAGTGCGATCGCCACCCATTTCGGCCCGGTCGCCCGTCAGGCTTTCTCTATCGCTCAGGTTCTGAACCCTGGATTGGGCTTCAGAAATCTGCTTGGCCCAACGCATCATCCCCAAATCGTTATCGTCGTTATCTTACTGGGTCATCTCAGTGGCCGCTGCCATGGTCAACGCCGTTTCTACCCCTGCCGACACCCTGCCTCCGGTGGATGCCTTGCCCCCCGACGAGGTACAGCTCAGCCTGCCCGTAGAAGAACCCACCCCAGAGCTGCCCGCCATTCCCCCGGCGACCCTGGCCCTGGCGGCTCAAGACGTACGCATGGTGCTGCGCGAGCAAAACGAGCAGGGCCAGATTTTGACCACCAAGCTCAACATCTTGTTTGTGGCCAACGGGGCGCTGCTGACCAGCCTCAGCATTTCGCGCCTGTTGGTCAGCGGCAGCGTCTTTAGCCTGGCCGAGAGCATTGGCTTTTTGGTCAGCTTTTCGCTGCTGATGGGGGCGTTTTTGCCCCGCCAGGTGGCCGTCACCCCCAACCTAGAAGACCGTAAGTTTTTAGAAACCTACCTGGCCCTGCCCGAGCAAGACTACCAGCTGCAAATGCTGGTCAACCTGTCTGAAACCTACAACGCCAACAAGCAGCGCCTCGAAGACACCTCCCAGAGCCTGAAGTATGCGGCCTACACCATCTGGGGCACAACTGCTATTATGCTGATACATATCCTGGTAATTTACGTGGCTAGTGGGTCAGCTTCTGAGTTAATCTAGCGTCAGCCTAAGCACCCCGGCTAGAAACGCTGGCCCTAACGTTTTTGACCGCATTCAGCGGGAACCAGTATGAGTGATGTACAGCCAGAAACAACTCTAGAACGGCGCGTGGTGCTGCCCGAACCAGACGCGAGCAACATCAC
>JBBSLR010000333.1:0-4308 GCA_038255045.1 Phormidesmidales cyanobacterium | reverse complement strand
CTCAAGGGGCTGGGTTTTGACGGGCACAGAGCGCACCTGGGTGAGCGACTGGCTGAGAAACTCGGCTAGCTCAGGCACGGCGATCGCCTGGGCACCCCGCTCACCCAGCACAATGATATCGCCGACTTGATCTCGGCTCAGCCCCGTGCCCAGCAGCGCCCCCAAAAAGTCGCGGTGGTTGGCGGGGTCAAACATAAAGTTGCCCGCCACCGTCAGCAGCGCTAGGGGCACCTGGCTAGGGTCGAGGGGAATATCGGTGCGGGCGATCGCCAACCGCTGCCGCTCGGCCTGGGGATAGCCGCCCCAGGCCAGACTGTGTACGTCGGTCAGCCGTCCCAGCATGGCCACGGCCTCCGCCTGCTCTGGGGGCGAGAGAAAGTCGGTCACGACAATCTCCCAGGTTTTAATCGCCTGGTCAGCCTGGTCTAAAACGCGGGCCAGACAGTCGCGGTTTTCCACCGATTTCAGCAGGTCATCCTTGGGCAGCATGGGCAAAGAAAGCGCAGAGACAGACAGCGGCGCGGCCCTAGAGAAACCTAGGCCCACGCAGCGGATGCTGATCTTAGCCTACTGGGTGGAGGAGGGCCAGAAACCGGATGCCTGCCTGGGGCGATCGCCCCAGGCAGGCGATTTCTAAGATCGGGGCTAGTTGGTGATGAACTCAGTCACCTCCTTGCGCTTCACGTAGATGCTCTTCATGTGACGCTTCACCGTGTTGACGGTGATATAGAGTTCCTTGGCGATCTCGTCGTAGGTGCGGTTGGCCCGCTTTAGCACCCACACAGCCCGCTCGCGGGGGGTGAGGTTGTACTGCACCGCCTCGATCAGCGCCGTAGATTCTGCCGAGCGGGTCTTATTCTCTAGGGAAACCAGCAGGTAAGACTGGGCCGTCACGGGCAAGTCTAGCCACTTGACGCGGACGCGAATCTGCTGCCCAGAGCAAGAGGTAAACTCCTGGGTAAGCTCTAGCAGCGTCTCGGGAAAAACCTCGCGGCTTGCGACCAGATGCCGGCCCATCACGCGGATGCCGATGGGGAGAAAATTGGCCCCATTGCCGTCGCCAAGATCGCGGCAGATGGCTCTGCCCTTCTGGTTGCTATGCACACAGGTGCCGTCTTCAGCCAGCACTAAAATGCCGTCGACAAAGCCTTCGAGCACGGCGTTGAGCAGGGGTAGATTGGCGTTCGCCTGGGTAGACGAGGGGGCAACGAAACGATAATTAGGGAGAGTAGTGGATGAACTCAGAGTGACCATGGGGCTTCCTGGTTTAAGACACAATAGAGTTTTGGGAGTCATCCGGAAACACAGCGGGGGAATTCGGGTTCTGATGAACTTGGGCTCGGGGGAACCTGAGTTCTTGTGAACCTGCGATAAAGAGAACATCAACCCAGCGGTAGAGATCTCCGTACGAGAAAGACAGTTTTCTAACTGTCTGTTTATTTTTTTTGAGGGGGTGCCGGGGCATGCAGTGGGGCAACGATGGCCATTCGTCGCCTCAAACCGCCTCAAACTGACAGATTCTTCACAGTTATGAAGGACCAGTCTGGAAAGTTTGGCAATTCTTTATGTCGATAGGCTGACATTTCGCCAGCATTCTCATGGCGATTTACCGATGCCTGTAAAATCTACCCCCTAACCTGTGGTGTCTGAGTTGAAAAAATCGGGGCTTGTCTATATTGTTAGGGACGTTCTATCGGGCCGAGGCAGCCAGCTATGACAGGCAACAGATTACGCTTGCAGGCGGTGCGGGGGGGGGTGGCGATCGCCGCGATCGCCCTCCCCCTGCTGGCCCCTACGCTGCGGCCCCCGGTCGGCCACGCCCAGGAGACGGCGGCGGCTAATGGGGCGGCAGCAGAGGCCGCCCTCAACCAGGGGCTGGCTCTGATTCAGCAGGGGCAGATTGACAGCGCCCTGGTGCAGTTTCAGCAGGCCGCCAGCCTCGACCCGGGTTTGGCCGCCGCCCACTACAACATTGGCCTCGCCCTGCGCCAAAAGGGCCAGCTGCAAGACGCCGCCTCGGCCTTTTGGGCGGCTATTCGCGCTGACCCCCAGTTTGCCCTGGCCTACGCCAACCTGGGCGGGGCGCTGATCGAGGGCAACAACCTCGACCAGGCCGAAGCCTATCTCAAGCGGGCGATCGCCATTGAGCCAACCCTGGGCAACGCCCACTACAACCTGGGTCTGGTCTACCAATCCCAGGGCCGCTTTCCTGAGGCCCTGGCGGCCCTAGATCGGGCCGGGCAGTACAGCCCCAACGCCCCCGAGTCGTTTTTGCAGCGGGGCATTATCTACCTGCAAACCGAGCAAAACGCCGAGGCCGAAGCGGTGCTGCACCAGGCTCTCACCCTCAACCCGCGCTACGCCCAGGCCCACTACAATCTGGGCATCGCCCGCTTTAACCAAGGCCAAACCGAAACGGCCCTAGAGTCATTTCGCCTGGCCACTCAAATCAACGGCAGCTACGCCGATGCCTACTACAGCGCCGGGCTGGCCTTTGTGCAGCTGGGCCGCTACAACGAAGCCCGCACCGTGCTGGAATACGCTAAAAACCTCTACATCGCCACGGGCAACCCCACCTGGGCCGCCAAAGCCCAGGGCCACCTGGGCCAGCTACCGGAGAGCTGATGTGATGGCGACGTTCGAGGATGAATTTCTCCCTAAGGGTCGAGGCTAGTCTCGGGGGGGTGCTCTCGCTTTTTGGGGCGATCGCTGACCGCCACCCCAGCGGGCTTACGGCTGGGCATGGGGGGCCGACTGCCCCCAGGCCCACTGCGCATACCCGGCTTGCCGCGCTGCGGGGCACCGCCGCTCCCCTTAGAGCGCTTCTGAGGCGGCACAATGCCCACCACAGTAGCTTCGTTCAGCACCAGCACTTTAGCGTCGCGCTTCACTCTAAAGTCCCAAAAGTAGCCGACCGTGCGGCCCTCAATGGTGCCGTGCAGCAGCAGTTTGAAGGGTTTGGCCGGGCCTGGGCTGCGCTTTGGCCCCTGAAGAATCTTGACCGCAATACACTGATCCTCTGGCGTGTACTTGATGACTTCGCCGCGAATGGAAAAGAAGTTATCGTCCACGGGGGGCAGGTCAGCCAGGTCTGGAGCCGCCGCTTTTTCTGCGGTTTCTTCTGCGTCGCTGGCGGGGGCTTCGCCAGGTAAACCCAGGGTTTCTGGCTCCCAAACGCCGACGATTTGTAGGTGCAAATCTTGATCGTCGTTATCAAGCTCGCGGCGGGTGCGGGGATAAACCACCCACAGGTGAGGCGACGATAGATCGATGTGCTTTTTCACCAGGCTGGTAATGCGCCCCAGCAGCACCGAATCGATCACATGGCCGTCTTCGGTGGTGAGGTTGCCTCGGTTGAGTTGGTCGGCCTCGCTAGGCTCGTAGGTGCCTCGCACCAGGCCAATAGCCCGGTACTGCATCGGCTCGCTAGGGGGGGCAATGGGCTGGTAGCGATAGGCCTCAGGGTCTGGCTCAGCCACTAAAGCGGCAGCGGGCTTGGCCACAGGCTCGGGGGGCTTGGGTGCTGGTTTAACCGTCACCGTACTGGGCTCCGGGGCCACCGGAGGCCGGATCGGGCGCATGAGCGGGGGCTTGGCCGCCGCCCCTGGGCCGTCGTTAACTTTAGTATCGCTAGCTTTGATACCACTTTTAGATGCGTCTTGCTCTGCAGAACCCATGACACCACCGATCCACTCTCAACATGAACTAGCCACCCGGGCGCAATGGCAACCTTGCGCATGACTTAGCCTGTAAGCCTAGCGTAACATCCACCGTTAATATGCATTGTTAGGGTCAATCTTTAAGGGCAGCCGACCTCGTTTGTCAGAGGTTTAAAGTCTGACCGACGCAGCCACTCTATCAATTAGCCCCAATTAGCCTTCAACAGGGCATACCTAAGGTCTTGCGATCGCCCGCGACCCGGGGTGGTTGATCTAACTTTCCATCGCTGACGGTCAGCAATCCGTATTGTTTCTGAGTTTCTTATCAATTTCTTTGTTACTGTAGCCCTGGCATTGGCTCGATACTGGCCTAGATTGAGGTCTGTCCTAGGCTCAGGTCTGTGGCCAGGCTCTAGCCTGGAGCTAAAGCGCTAAGATTGTTGGCCTAAAGACCAATGGCCTAAAGACCATTGCCCCAAAGACCATTGACCCAAAGATATTCTCCCTAGCCCCTTGCACCCCCAGATGAGGTAGACCCGTGACCGCAAACCGCAACCGTTGGCTCGTTGGCACCGTTTTGACCCTGGCCCTAGCCGCTTTCTTGTCGCTGTCGCTGCTACCTTTTTTGGGCGGGGCTAGCAACCGTCGG
>JBBSLR010000332.1:0-4313 GCA_038255045.1 Phormidesmidales cyanobacterium | reverse complement strand
GCTGATCATCCAAGGTCTGGCGCTGGGCTTTGTCCATTGGTTGAGAGCTGCGGGGGTGAGTGTCGGGGGGCTGGGTGCTAGGGAGTACGGTCATGGCTGGGTGGGGGCTGCGATCGCGACATACCTTAGTCAAAGCAAGATCATCTATCGTAGCTCGGTCATCTACCTGACGCTAAAGCCTTCTGTACCCAGTCCAGTTCAAGCTCTGTCGTTTCCCCAGAGGCAAAACTCCATTTCTAAACTTAGATTTGGTTTGAACCTGCGCCCACCTAACCCCGTTGGCTAGAGCGGCTGGCCAGGCTGTATACCGGCTGAAGTTAAAGGATGGGGCCGGGGGCAAGTGAGACGATCTGCAACGGCTATGCGGCGACGTAACTATCTATGGCGCGATCGCGTTTCGTTAGTAATCGCCCCCACTCACCCAAAAATCGCCGCCGCCGTCAGCCCAAACCCTGGCACCACCGTGGATTGCAGCGGTTCTGCGCTGCTGTAGACCCGGTCTTCGTACTGCCCATTCACCCACAGGCACAGCGTCACCTGCCGAGTTTCTGGATCGACAATCCAGTATTCCGCAATGCCGCGCGCCGCATATTCGGTGTGTTTGTAGCGGTAGTCGCGTTCTCGATTGACCTGACCGGGGCTGACCACCTCCACCACCAGGGCCGGGGGCGGCATGTCGCGGGTAATGGTGGCGCGGGTCGCCCCGGCCACAGCGGCCTTCGAGGCTTCGGTATGCACCAGCAAATCGGGGATTCGGCCCGTGGCGCGGCGTCCGGTGACTTCAATTTCTGTATCTTTGTGGGCCAAGAGGGCGATGGGTACATGCTTCGCCAGTTCAAACAGCAGCTTTCGGGCAATGTCGTTGTTTTCTTCCGATTCTGGGGGCATTGCTACCAGAACTCCATTCACTAATTCGTAGCGGGTATCGGTGCCATCGTCATGGCGCAGATAGTCCTCAAAGGTCAAAAGCTGGGTTTCCGTCGAGAGGGCTTGGCTCATCGGTACAGTGATCTCCGTGACTAATAAGGCCCAAACATGCCGTTGGCCGGGTTATCGGCCTCGTCGCTACAGCAAAATGCGCTAAAGTGCTGCAAAAACTCGGCTTTGGTGAGCCAGCCATCCTGGTCAGCATCGAGCGGTGGAAACACCAGGGGCGCATAGACCGGCGACTCGTTAAAGGCCGCCAGCAGCTGCCCCCATTCGGCCTGGTTGACTTTGCCATCTTCATCCTGGTCAAAGACATCGAAGATTAGATCCATCAGGCTGAGAATCTCTTCTGCGCGAGGCTCGGTATCAGATAGACCATCATCGTAGTAGGCCAGCCATTCGGCTCGGGAAACCTGCTTGTTGTGGGCGGTGTCGGCTTTTTTTTCTAGCCCCTGCCACTTGCGCATGAGCTTGTCTTGCAGCACCAGGCAGCGGGGCGATCGCAGTGACCAGTTACGCAGGGTAGAGAGCTTTTTAAACATCAGCTCGAAGTCTTTTTTGACCAACACCCCGGTGTAGTCAGAGTCGTACATGCTAAATAGCTTGGTCAATTTGCGCTGTTGCAAGTCAGTTAACATGGCCTGTACGTCCCTCTGTCCCGGCAGTTGTCATGACAGTCATAGCCTATAACACTTTCAGGTTGCCGATGGCTGCGTGTCTACTATAGCCATCGCCAGAACGATTAAGATATTCCCTACACCCCATTAATTTACTGGCGAGGTAGATCCCAGGGTTCTGCTGGGCTTTGTCGGGGTTTGTGGGTGGGGGTTAGAACCCTGGGATCTGTGTCACCTACAAATACCCTGCCGCCTGCATGGTGAATAGGTGAGCGTAGCGGCCATCGTGGCGCAGTAATTCTTCATGGCTGCCCTGCTCGATCAGCTTGCCCTGGGCCAGCACAATGATGTTGTCGGCTCGCCGCACCGTCGAAAACCGGTGAGAAATCAAAATCGCCATCTGGTCTTGGGTGGCTTCGCGAAATTGCTCAAACAGGCGGGTTTCCGCCTCGGCATCCATGGCCGAGGTGGGTTCGTCGAGCACCAAAATATCGGCCTCGGTGCGCATAAAGGCGCGGGAGAGGGCAATCTTTTGCCACTGGCCGCCGGAAAGCTCTTGGCCACCGAAGAACCATTTGCCCAATTGCGTGTTGAACCCGTCGGGCAGGTCTTCAATGAACTCGGTGGCGGTGCCCTTGGCGGCGGCGACCTGCCAGCGCTGGGCATCTTCAAAGTCGGTGACGTCGCCGACGCCGATGTTTTCGCCCACCTTAAACTGGTAGCGCACAAAGTCTTGGAAGATCACGCCAATGCGGCGCTGCACCACGTCGGCATCCCACTCTTGTAGGTCGCGGCCATCGAGCAAAATGCGGCCCTGGGTGGGGGTGTAGAGCCGGGTGAGCAGCTTAATTAGGGTGGTTTTGCCGGAGCCGTTTTCGCCCACGATCGCCATTTTCTCCCTCGGCCTGAGGTGAAACGAGACCTTCTCTAGCGCCAGCCGTTCGCTGCCCGGATAGCTAAAGGAGACCCCCTCGAACCGCAGCCCATCCGTCGGATCAATGCCCCGGTCGGCGGTGCCGATATCTTCAGGCACCGGCTGTTCTAAAAATTCGTAGAGGTTGGCCAGGTACAGCCCGTCTTCGTACATGCCGCCGATCGCCGTCAGGCTGCTGGCAAAGGTGGTCTGCCCCTGGCGAAACACCGTCAGGTACATGGTCAGCTCGCCCAGGGAAATCTGCCCGGCGATCGCCTCCAGCACAATCCAGCAGTAGGCCAGGTAAAACGAGGCCGTGCTGAGCAATCCCAGCCCATAGCTCCAGCCGCTGCGGCGCACGGTGAGGTTGCGGTCTTCGGCATACAGCCGCTGAAAAATATCTTGGTAGCGCTCTAGCAGCAGCGGCCCCAGGCCAAACAGCTTCACCTCTTTGACGAAATCTTCCCGCGCCAGCAGCGCTTCTAGGTAGGTCTGCTGGCGGGTTTCGGGCGATCGCCACTTAAACAGACGAAAGGCCTGCCCGGCAAACTGGGTTTCGGCGATGAAGGCGGGCAGGGTGGCCACGGCCAGCAGCGCCACCGCCCAGCCCGAAAATTGCAGCAGCAGCCCGCCAAAGGTGAGCAGCGACAGCGCATCTTGCACCACCCCAAAGGTGCGGTTGACCATGCTCAGGGGCCGCGACGACGCCTCTCGCCGGGCCTGAGTCAGCTTGTCGTAAAATTCAGAATCTTCAAAATAGGTCAGCGGCAGGGTCTGGGCTTTTTCTAAGATCATCACGTTGACCCGCTGCCCCAGCAGCACCCGCAGCAGCGACTGGCAAAGGGCTAACCCCTGGCGCGTCCCGGCCAGCACCGCTACCAGCACCGCCTCCAGGGCCAGGTACATCAGCGCTGCCTGGCGATCGACGGCCAGCCCCGACTGAGCCGCCTGCACCACCCCATCCACAATCAGCTTGCCGACGTAGGCGATCGCCGCTGGCAACAGCCCCGCCACCAGGGTGAGCAGCCCCAACACCACCGTCAGCCGCCAGTCGGCGCGCCACACCAGCTCTATGGCCCGCTGCCCGTAGCGATACATCGCCAGCGATTCGCCCAGATTGCGCCACGACGCCTTCTTTTTGGGGGGCGAAACCCGTTTTACCCGGTATTCACTCATTTTCCTACGATAGCGTTTGGTGAGTAAGTGAGTGAGTGGGTGGGTAGGGGGTGAGGGGGTGGGTGATACCAAATCCGAATACACATAACCCCGATTCCCAAACCGCCAAACCGCAGGGGCGCATCGCATGCGCCCGGTTGAATCATGGGTAGACAAGCAGGATTTGGTATGAGTGGGTGAGGGAGTGGGGGGCTATGGCAGGGGAGGGGCGGCGACAGGCGATCCCGCTGCGACCGGCTCCGCAGCGGGAGCGCTCTCTGGCCCTGGCGCTGCTGTCTCAGGCTTGACCCCGATCAAATACTCCGGGTGCTTTAGCTCGCGCACCTTGAGCACAATCAAATACTCGTAAAACGCCTGGAGCGTACACCAGGCCAGCCCGGCGCGGCCATCGCGCCAGCCGCCCAAGATCAACATCATGTACAGCCATCGGGTCAGGGGCCGCAGCGGCAGCCGCAGCGACAGGTCCTTTAGCGCCCGCCGCCGCTCGACCTCAGATTTGCCCCACACCATCCTCCGCCAGTCAACCCTGCCCCCTTGCAGCTGCCACAGGGTCTCCTTCGCCTCATCGGTGGAGTAGCGGTTGTGTTTCTCAATCCAGCGGCTGAGGCCCTTGCTACAGGTCTAGTGGGGGTAGGTGGCCTGCAAAAAAGCGGTAGGCCCGTCCACGACCTCGCGCTCGG
>JBBSLR010000331.1:0-4327 GCA_038255045.1 Phormidesmidales cyanobacterium | reverse complement strand
CTAAGGGGGAGGGGGTGGGTAGGCGGGTGGATGCGTGGGTGATACCAAATCCGAATCGCCTACCCCCGCTTTCCAAAAGGCCAAACCGTAGGGGCGCATTGCCTGCGCCCTGTTGAAAGGCTTGTCGCTGGCCGGGGCGGTTGGGTTTTCGGGCAAGTTTTCTAGCAAGTTTTCTAGCAAGTTTTCTGGCGGAAAGGAGCCTAAAATAGGGGGCGGGCTATGCTAAGCCCTGATTTGCAACGCCTACCTGTAAGAATTTCCTGTGGTTTCCCCCGTTATTCCCCGCCCCGCTCTAGATATCTCACCGCCGCCGTCGCCGCACCCTAAAGCGGCAGATTTGCAGCCGGGGTGGCGGCAAAGGCTGCGATGGTCTAAGACTCGCCCTGGAGGGCCATCGCTACCCCGCCCTAAGCATCCCGAGATGTGGGGCCTGGGTTTGGGTAGTTTGGCCCTGGGGTTGATCAACGGTGCCCTGGTGATCTCTGCGGGGATAGGTTTGGTGGCCTATCAGCAGCTCTTAGCCCTTTCGCCCCGCCAGCGCCAGGGGCTGATGCAGCGCCTTCAGCAGGGGCTGCCGCTGCCCGCCACCCCCCAGCAGCAGGCGTTGATGTTGGGTTTGGTGGCGGGGGCAAGTACCTACACGTTTACGGCCCTGTGGCACAGCACCCACTCGCTGCTGATGGCGCTGCTGCTCACCGGGCAGGGGGCGCTGGCGCTCTATGCCCTGGGGGCGCTGCTGCGATCGCCCCGGAGCACAAACCGTAGCCCAGCCCGCAGCGATGATCTGTGGGATGCTGCGCCTGTGGCTCAAGTGGAGCACAACCTAGCGTTGCTGAGCCACCCCGATCCGCTGAAGCGGCTGGTGGCAGTGCGGCGGCTGGTGCGCCTGGCCCAAGCCGATGCCGAGTATCTGGTGGGGGTATCGGTGCGATCGCACCTGCTCGACTGCTTCCAGGTCCAGCTGGGGCAAGAGAGTGATGCGATCGTGCGATCGGCCCTCGAAGAAGGGCAGAGCTTACTGCAACCGGTCACCCCTCTGCCGCCCAGTGCCGCAGTTCCCTTCGACGTAGGCTCTGGCTTCGGCGGCGCTGCTGAGCTGAACGATCTAGCCTTAGAGCCTACGCCTGTCGCAGCACCATACTTTGCAGGCCCCCCAAATGCTCCACAATTTTCTCCAGAATTGGGGAATTTAGCCAGATTTCCAGGGCCGAACGGCCTAGAGCAGCCTTCAGGGAAGGCTTTAGAAGAAACGCCAGGGGCATCTACAACAGCGCCGAGCCATCGGTCTGACCCCGCGCCTAGGGGACGGCGCGCTGTCGAATACGTGGAATACTTAGATATTTAACTCCCGGAAATCTGAGCTATGGATCGCTTCACGGTTGAGGTTATTTCTCAAACCCCAAACCCTCAACAGACCATGTACGCCGCCATGCACCAAGACTACGCCGAGGGCTTTGTGGCACATGATCGCGAGGCTTGGCCTAGCGAAGAGCGCTGCGGCGAGATCTTAGTCACCAGCCTGCTCAAGGGCGGGCGCGGCCACTACGGCCCGCTGGAGCACCCCCAGATCGTGTTCAACGTCGGCTGGTTTCCCCACAGCACCATGCAGCAGATCCGCACTCATCGGGTCGGCGTGAGCTTCGATGTGCAGTGCCTAGCGGGGGATACTGCGATCACCTTTGTCCACGCCTCCGGGAGCCTGAGAAAAATCAAAATTGCTGAGCTGTACGACCTGTGGGCTAACGGCGAGAAAGCTAGCCGAGAGCGCAAAATTCGCGGACGCAACGGTGAGCCACCAGGAAACTATCGCCGCGACTGCAAAAATCGCCTCAAAAAAATGAGCCTGCGAGTGCTAAATGAAGATACTGGCGTATTTGAAATTGGTCACCTCAGCGATGTCATGTGTAGTGGTCTACAGCCGGTCTATCGCCTCACCCTAACCGATGGCAAAACCCTCGATTGCACAGCCAACCATCGTCTGTTTACCGCCCAAGGGTGGCAGCGCATGGGTGAGGCAGTCGGTCTAGTCGCTGACGCTGATCACCAGGTTTTGGCGCTTACTAAAGACTGTGAAGTAATGACTAACGGCGTGGTGCGCCCCGATGCCATCTACGCCCAAAAGACCTGGCTGGCCGCGCAAATCGACCAAGGGTTGACCGCTCAGCAGATTGCCGAACGCGGCGGTTGCTCCATTGATGTTATTCGCCACTGGGCAAAACAATTTCAGCTAAAGTTGCCCTCAGGGCGGCGACCTGGGCTTAAAACTGTCGCAGGCAATGGCCTTTACCGTAACAAAGCTTGGCTCCAGGCCCATCTCACCCAAGGGCTCTATGTCGATGACATGGCAGCTCTAGCAGGATGCTCCATAGAGTCAATTAAAAAGTGGGTTTATGCCCATGGGCTAGCGCTTAACAAACGCTCCCCCGGCACGGATACCCCCTGGAATAAAGGATTCAAGGGCTACAAGTTGTCACTGTCTAACGAAGACCTAGAACAGCGCCGAGTCAATGCTAGGGCATTCACAAAGCGGGGCCCCGATTCTAACTTCTGGAAGGGAGGCACGTCCACCGAGCGGGAGCTCATTGGAGCCTGGACGCGCCAGATTGCGCCTCAGGTACATGCCAAATTCCACTACATTTGCCAGCACTGCGGCGAGTCTGGCGGTAATCTGCATGCCCACCATCTGGTGCCGGTCTTTGCCGATGAATCACTGGCCTACGAGGTTGACAACCTCGTTTCGCTCTGCCAGCCCTGTCATGAGCATCTGCACCACAACCATTTAGAAGCTGAGTTTGCTAAAGGCTTTCAGCCTATCCTTGAGCCGAAGCTTTGGGCAGCTAAGCCAACCCCAGTCGGTCGCAGGCTCAAAGCTCACCCGGTGAAGGTGGTTGCGGTTGAGTATCTAGGTCTGCAAACCACCTACGACCTAGAGGTCGCAGGCCCCTGGCACAACTTTGTCGCTAACGGCGTAGTTGTCCACAACTCCTTCCGTTACACTGGCCAGCGCATTCTCGATGTGGTGGATGGCAAACGCGAGGTCGAAGAAGTCTTCTACCTGCGGCCCCTGGGCGACTACGCCGATCGCCAGGGCAAGAAATATGAGTACACCGCCGAAGACCGCCAGCAGGATCTCGACTGGTGCCTAGAGGCTAGCCGCCGCTACAAGACCCGCATTGACCAGGGCTTTGCCGAAGAGCACGCCCGCGGGCTGATTCCCTTCGATATTCGCCAGCACTGGGTGATGTCGGCCAATGTGCGATCAGTCATGCACCTGATTGACCTGCGCTGGAAGGCCGACGCCCAGCTCGAAGCCCAGAAAATGTGCGAAGAAATTTGGCCCCACTTTGCCGCCTGGGTACCGGCGATCGCCGCCTGGTACGAAGACAACCGCCTCAAAAAAGCCCGCCTGGCCCCTTAGCCAGGGCCGACGCTGGCTGGGCCAGTAGAAAACACCTGCAGGAACCATACAGCAGACCCGAACTGGCGCGGGGGGCAGCTGCCGCAGCAAAAAGGGGGAGGCAACATTGCCTCCCCCTTTTTGCTGGACTTTTTGGGATCTTGAGAAACCGGGAAACCAGAACCCGGGTTTCTGCCGAGTCATCTGGCGCATATACAGACTGACTCAGAAATCCGGTTTCTAGACCACGTTAGCGGTACCGGAAGTTGCGGTAGACCAGCCGTGAGTTGAGGCCGCGCGCCCGCAGGAAGTTCACCACGGCGCTGGCATCGTTGCGATCGGTACATTCCGCCGCATTGATAAATCGGCCCTGGGGCGCATTTTCAAAGCGAGGGTTGATGACGCAGGTGAGTCCCCCTATGCCCTGGCTGCTGCCACTAGGTAGCAATTGGCGCGCCTGCTGAAGCTCACTGTCGCCACCAAACACAGCGGCCACAAAGGGGGCTAGACCAGCGCCATCGGGTACGCTGCTGCTGTTGCCGAAGCAGGCGGGGCGATCGGCCCGGGGAATGTTGGTCACGAGAGGGGCAGACAAGATCCTGGGTTCTGACAGCAGTACCCCACCGTTAGCGGCAATCACCTCCAGTACTGCCTGACCATCACCGCTGACTCGAACGAAGTAGCGAGCCGGTGCGCCAGTAAAACTTTGACCACTAAAGTAGTTGACCCAGCACTGGTAGGGGGTAACTTGGGTAGCTTCTGAGATCGCTTGCTGGCCATTCACCAACGTCTGCCCAGAGGTCTTGCTAAAGACGTTCATCTTGGTCACACCGTTGTCGTTGAATACCCTAACCGAGTGGTTTTGAGTTTCAAAGCCCACAAACGTACGGTTGAGCAGGTCGCCCTGTCCGGGGTTGGTTCCGGGGTTGG
>JBBSLR010000330.1:0-4349 GCA_038255045.1 Phormidesmidales cyanobacterium | reverse complement strand
GCCAGACTCCAGGTGATCGCTCAGTCGGCGGTAGGTGCGCCCAAACGCCTCAATCGCCGTATCTTGGGATACTTCGCCGCCTAGAGCCTCTACGGCCCGCTGCACCAAGACATCAGGGGTCGCGCCTCTAGATGAGTCACCGAGATACTCGTGGAAGGCGATCGCCTCTGGGTGCAGAGGCTGCCCATCACTCTGTAGCACCCCACCCCTAACCAGGGTTTCAAAGGTCAATCCGGGCAGGGGTGGCTCATGGAGGTTGAATTCAGCCTTGAGGTCGGTCAAGCTGCTGCCGGAGTAGAGGCGATCGGAAACAGCATTCATCACCACCCATCGACTGGGGGATGAGTCATTGCCAGGTTCAGGGTCAGGGATGAGCCCAGGGTTGCGCTCCAGCTCGGCGCGCAGAATGGGGTGAATGGCCCGGCTCCGGTCGCTGCTGCTAACTTCGTTCCCGACCGGGAGCCAGGTGGTTGCCGGTTCCCAGCCTGCCGTTTCTCCACCCACGGCGGCGATCGCGTCCTCCAAGTGCGACGTAGCCTTGATGCCGCGCCGGGTGACGATGTAGGTCAGCACATCGTTTTGGGCCTCGGTATCGCCAATTTTGATCTGCATTATCTTCTCTTCAATGGTGCGGCCTGGCTTGTCACCTTCCACCCGTCGAGTGCCGGAGACAAACTCCCCCTGCGCCAGGTCGAGCAGCTCCCGGTCTTGGTAAAACTTCTTGCCTGCGCTGCCGGTGGGCACCGTCAAGACCAGCTCGTCGCGCAGGTTAAACTCAGCCTCTAGCACACCATCTCGGTCGGTGAAGCTGGCTGCCCTTGATGTTGCCGTAAGAAATGCCATCAACTGGTCGGGTCGCTGAATCGAGACCGGTCGTCGATCAATTTCTCCAGCGTCGATCCCCTTGGCCAGTAGGTAGGCCGGGTGGTACTCGCCCCCGTTGTCCTGCATGAGGGCAAACCGACCCACGAGGTCAGACTTGAGCACCTGACCGACCACCATCATGCGATGCTCGCGGGAGGCCATCTGCTTCTCGTCAAAGACGCTGTAGGTCGGCACCTCGGTGTACTGCTGCAACACTTGCCCCGGCTGATTCCTGAAGACGAAAGAATCTTCCTGGGGTTTGAGCGAGACATCGCGGCCAATTTCGCTAAATTTGACCGACAGCTCCCTGGCCTCGTCAGCCAGGGCAATCCTAAATCGCCATGACCCAGGGTTGATCGGGTTAGAAGCATTTTGCTGACGGGTGACCCCGATAATGACCCCTGGCAGCGCCCGACTGGTATCTAGGGAGGCCAACTGCACCGGAGCGCCGAGGGGAAACTCCCGCAGCTTGCCGAGGACACCGTTCTGCTGGGCCGTCAAAATCATGGCGCTTTGAGCTTGATCCTTCTCGGCATCAGCGACCTTCTTCTCAGCCTTTTTGACCCGCTGATCCTGCTTTGTTAGCTTCCCTTCGACTTTTTTGAGGGCATTGCGCGTCTCAACCCGGCGCTGCTCATACTGGCCTTCCAGCTCAGCCTCTCTCGCTGGGGTCGCCTCCCCCGACTGGCTCAGCGCTTCCCTGGCGGCGTTGTACGCAGGGGCCACCTGCTCCAGCGCTGTGGTCAACTGATCGCGCTCACCCCTCAGCCCCTCACGCCGCGTATTAGCATCCTCAAGCTGCTGGCGAGCCCGGTTCAGCGCCTCTGCAAAATGCCCAGCCTTGCCCTCCCGGAAGGCTTCGCCCTCTGCGGTCACCCGCGCCACCGTCTCCTGGGCGTGAGCCTGCCCGGCCTGACGAATCGCACCGTCAATCCCCAGATCAACCTCCTCCAGGTCATCTGGTTTAGCCAACTCCAGAGCATCGCAAATCGACTGCACCACCTGCAATGTGGTTTGGGGCTTGCCCCCAGTCTTGGCCTCCACCTCTAGGGCGTAGACGGGCTGCCGGAACGGATTGCCCCCATCGCCGTTGTGGAGCATCTTGCGGCGCAGGGGAATGGCGTCTAGATCCATCTTTTGGGCATCTAAGTCCCAGGCCCCCATGGCCGTTAGCCGATCCTTGATCCCGTTGTACTCGGCGATCAGAAGGTCATAGACCTCACCCTGAAGGGCCAGGGATGGGTGGGGAGCCGCTGGGGTCGGCGACTGATCACTCGACAGAATAGCCACCCGCCCGGTCAGCTTGCGCACATCGCCAAAGCTGACATCCCCATCCTTATCGGGGGGGCTACAGGGGTAGTCGAGGGTTTGGTTGACCTCTGGCATCGCCGCCATGGCGTTGGCCGCCGCCTGATCGCCGTACTTGTTCAAAAAGTCGGGCACATCGGCCCCGGAAAACTGGCTTTCGCCAGTGCCTGCGGTATTGGACTTAAGCCCCCGCATTTTGTTCATCAAAACGGCCATCGCCCTGGCCTCGGTGGGCAGCCCTTCCCCATAGACAAGCTTGAACATGGGCAGGCCAAACTCACCGGTCTTCTGTCCCCACAGGGGATTACCCTCAGGGTCGGTGCCCGTGGCGGGGTGTACTTCTGGGTCGAGCTGCCCGCTGCGATGGGTGCGCCCGATCGACTGCTCGCACTGGTTCACATCGGGGTGGGCCTGAAGAATCAGCATGGAGCGGCGTCTGAGATCCGTGGCCCCATTGACGGCGGCATGGAGCGAGTAGCCGGTGGTCAGGTTGGTGATCACCGCATCGACGGTGCCGTTCTGGAACCCGGCGATCGTCGCTACCTTGGCGGCGGCCCCCGATTTGCGGGTCTGGTAGGTCGGTATGAATTGCCCATCTTCGGTCGGTTGGTACTCCAGCCGCTGGCTCCGTCCGGTCATTTCTACCGCGTTGTAGCCCGCCCGCCGAATGCGGGCCTCCATGTAGGCAATGGGGTCGGCGGGCAACCCACTCCAGTCGCTGGACTCGATCGCAGTCAGCACCTGGTGATAGATTTCTACCCCCCGCTCGCCCAATTCGGCGTCGGTTAGGTAGTGGGGCAGAATGACTTTACCGCCGTCCTCCTCCTCGTGGGCACCGACAATCCGAATCGTTCGAGCCGCGTCGAGGTATCGCTTGAAGTATTCTCCCGCCGTAATGTCAAAGGCATCGCCCGGCTTTAGGATAGACCGCTGGTCGTCAGGAAGGAGGGCGTTATGGGTCTCGATGCTCCCATTGGTCAGCTTCACCAGGTCTTTGAGCACCGATTCCCCGGTGCGCTGAAGCATAATCACAGGCTTGCGCCCGGCTTCCAGCTCTGAGATCGCCAGGTCGGCGGTGGCTTCGGCCTTGAGGGCGATCGCGCAGATGGCCCCCAGGTTGTGCACCACCGAGGTAAACGTCGTTGACTCCACCCCGGCATAGCCGACATGGGTGTCATTGCGAAATAATGCTTCGCCGGTCTCGGCCATACGAGAATCGAGTTCTTCGAGCAGCCCCAGCTTGTATTCATCAAAGCGGTTGATGGCCGCCATCAGCTGAATGTTGGCCTCAGCTCGATCTAGGCTGACGGCCACCGGGGCCGGGCTAAAGTCAACGCCGGAGTAGTCTTTTTGAAAGCGAATGCACCCGCCAGCCTCTGACCAGAGGCCAAAGGCCATTTGCTGCATGGCGGCACCGCCCGACTGGAGGTGCCCGGCAAAGGTCTTTTGATCTTCGGCGGCATCTTTGAAGTCGGTGGTGTGGTAGAACAGCCGGGCGGCCACCACCGGCTCTTTAATCGCCGTGGCAGAGCTGGCGACAAATCCGCCCACCCGCTGGGTGAGATCTTGAAAAAACTCAGTCACCGGGGCGATAAACTTACCGGCGGCCATCTTTTTGGCCCTGGCTGCTTCTTCGTAGCTGCTGATCTCAAATTCTCCAGCGGGGCCACCCGCCTTGTGGGACTCGTCGGCAATCAAAAACAGGTTGGGAGCCAGCGTTTCAAACAGTGCCCGCCGATCTTTGCTGGCTAGCCCCTGGAGCTGCCCGTAGGTACTCATCAGCAGGTTGTGGTCGCCAATGGTGCCCTGCTCGGTAAATCGGCGGACATTCACCCCATTTTTTTTCGGGGTTTCAATCCGCCCAATCAGTTCGCCCTGGCTATCTTCGACCCGCACACTGAGGCCATTGTCGGTAATGAAGGGTCGAAACTGGTTGCCCGTGTCCGGCCCATCTCGGTAGACCAGGTCTTTGTAGAGGGTAGGGTCAGCGGTGACCACCGCAGGCGTCAACCCCTGGTTTTGGGCATAGCGACAGAGGCCTGCCACAATCCGGGTTTTGCCAATGCCCGTATCGTGGCCAACGACCGTCGCCTGCTGTTTGTACTCATGGTTGTAGATGGCCAGGGCCAGGGTGTCGATCTGCTCTGCCGCGTAGTGGCTATAGAGGGAGTCGAGAT